>URIJ01000129.1 GCA_900547835.1 uncultured Collinsella sp. | reverse complement strand
GCTCATCAACGATCAGTTCGTCCGCCTCAACGACCTGTGCGAAGAGGCCGATATTCCTGTCTGGCACTGGCACGGCGATGTCTCGCAATCGCACAAGGCAAAGCTCATCAAAAAGCCGAGTGGCATCTTGCAGATTACGCCCGAATCACTCGAGGCGCTTCTGATCCATAAGCACATGGCCATCCCGCGCATGTTTTGCGACCTGCGTTATGTCGTTATCGACGAGGTCCACTCGCTCATGCGCGGCGACCGTGGCGGCCAGACGCTCTGCCTTATCGAGCGCCTTTCGCGCATGGCAGGCGTGCAGCCCCGCCGCATAGGCCTTTCGGCTACCATCGGGGACCCCGAGCGCACGGGTGCCTTCCTCTCACAGGGAACAGGACGCGACTGCGTTATCCCTCGTTTTGAAGAACCGCGCCGCGTGTGGCGCATCTCCATGGAGCACTTCTACAACTCGGGCCCCCAGGCGCAGCAACGAGGATTTATGAGCACAGGTCCGCAGGAAGCTGAGGTGCTCGCATGCGAGCGCATTGAAGCGGCGTCACCCGCGGCACTGCCCGCCGGCACCCAAGACATGCGTCACAGCGGACAACTCACACAGGAGGAACGCCGCCAACGTCGCGAGCAGGCACGGAGCAAGACCGCCCCTAAGGACCGTCGCACCTCCTCGGCCCCCGAGGGAGAAGTCGACATCCCGCGAGCGACCGAGCAGGCGCTGCTCAACCCCACCGATACCGCGCCCGACAACGCCGATCCCGGCATGGGCTATATCTTTGAACATACCCGCGGCCGCAAGTGCCTGGTCTTTGCCAACTCGCGCGAGGAGGCCGAGGCCGTGTGCTCCATGCTGCGCAGCTACTGCGAATACCGGCACGAGCCCGACCGCTTCCTTATCCATCATGGCAATCTCTCGGCATCGCTGCGCGAGACGGCCGAGGAGCTCATGCGCGACGAGGAGCAGGCGCAGACAACCGTCACCACCTCTACGCTGGAGCTCGGTATCGATATCGGCCGCCTGGAGCGCGCGTTCCAGATCGATGCGCCGTTTACCGTCAGCTCCTTTTTGCAGCGAATGGGCCGCACGGGACGCCGCGACCTTCCGCCCGAGATGTGGTTTGTCATGCGCGAGGAAGAGCCCGAACCGCGCACGATGATGCCCGAAACCATTCCATGGAAGCTCCTGCAGGGTATCGCGCTCGTACAACTCTATCGCGAGGAAAAGTGGGTCGAGCCGCCCGAGCTCGATCGACTCCCCTACAGCTTGCTCTATCACCAGACCATGTCGACGCTCGCCAGCACCGGCGAGCTCACGCCGGCCGAACTTGCCCAGCGCGTGCTCACGCTCAGCTATTTCCATCGCATCTCGGCCGATGACTATCGCGTATTGCTTCGTCACCTCATTAAGATCGACCATATCCAGGTCACCGAGGGCGGCGGACTCATCGTGGGTCTCGCGGGAGAGCGCATCATTAACAACTTTAAGTTCTACGCCGTATTCCAGGAAAACGAGGAGTTCACCGTTCGTAGCGAGTCGGCCGAATTGGGCACGATCGTCAACCCGCCACCGCCCGGTGAGCGCATCGCCATCGCCGGACACTGCTGGATTGTCGAGGAAGTGGACTGGAAGCGCCATACCGTCTTTGCCACGCAGGTCAAGGGCCGTGTGCCAGCATACTTTGGCGACTGTCCCGGAGACATTAACACGCATGTGCTCGAGCGCATGCGCCAGGCGCTCAACGAGCATGCGGCTTATCCGTATCTCATGGGCAACGCACGGGCACGCCTTGCACAGGCTCGTCATACGGCCGAGATTTCGGGCGCAGGGACCAAGCCACTCATCAACCTGGGCGGCGATACCTGGGTGCTCTTCCCCTGGTTGGGCAGCTACGCCTTTCTGGCGCTCGAACGTATGCTCAAGATTAAATGTGCCGCGGAGCTGGGCCTTCGCGGACTCGACCCATCGCGCCCGTACTTTATGCAGTTTAAGATGAAGGCTGACGAGGAGACGTTCTTTGAGGTGCTCGCCGCCGAGGCCGAGAAGGACTTCAATCCCATCGAGCTCGTCTATCCCGGCGAGGTGCCTTATTTTGATCGCTACGACGAGTACGTTCCCGAGGAGCTCGTGCGCAAAGGCTTTGCCGAAGGCGTGCTCGACATCGAAGGCATGAAGCAGCGCGTTCTCGGCTGGCGCGACCACGCCTAAGACCAGTCTTTTTGGGACGGGGAGACCTATTTGTCGTGAAGAACGGTGCCGATGAAGTCGGTGTCGAAGGGCACGGCTTCGGCAAAGGCGTAGTTGCCGTCGCTGGCGATGAGCAGGTAGTTCTCCTCGCCGCCGAACTCCGCATCGCCGCACGGGACCACCCAGGCATGGGCGAATACCTCGAGTGCCGTGGCAGCGCAGTCGCGCAGGAACGTCACGTCGCTCCCCTCGTTTGCGCTCACGATATTGGCGACGTAGACGCCCCCAACATTTAGGCTGCCCCGCACTAAACGCAACGCTTCAACGGTCGCCAGCTCGCGCACGGGCTCGGCACCGCCAAAGCAATCGCTCACGACCACGTCGTAGCGACGATGGCCCACGCTCGTCACACCCAGATACGAGCGAGCCTCAGCGGTTATCAACCGCAGGCGATCGCCCGCCGCGCGCTCCAGCTCGTCTAGGTAGAACCAGCGGCGCGCCAGGCGCGTAATCTCTCCGTCATACTCGATGACGTCCATGCGCAAGCCCTCGTGCGACATCAGGGCGAATTTAGGATAGGCAAACCCGCCGCCGCCCAGCATAAGCATACGGTCGATGCCGTGACCATAAGCGTCGCGCATCGCATCCTCGGACTCAAACACGTCGTCAAACGCACGATAGTACGCAAAGACGGGCTCGGCCCAACGCTCACCGACATAGCTCGCGCTTTGGTAGACGCCGCCTTGCACCAACACGCGAATCTCATCGCCGCACTCATCGTGCACGCGCTTCACACGCGCCAACCCATTGCGGGTTCGCGCAACTTGCAGACAGGCAGCACGAACAGCGACAGCGGCCGCACCAAGCGCCGCGGCCCCCAGAGCAACGCCGGCAACGACGCCGGCAGAAACACTTGGCTTGTTCATCTAGAGCTCCTTTTGCAGATAAAGGCCATGGTCATAAAATCCAAGATGGCGATAGTACTCGCGCGTACCAATCGCGCTGATCACGTTGATGCGCGCATAGCCGGCATCCCGGGCAATCTCGCACGCACGCTCTACGAGCAAACGCCCCAACCCGTGATGCTGCGCCGCCTGGCCCTGGTCACCCACGCGTGCCGCCATGCCATACACGTGCACCTCGCGAATCATCGCCTCGTCCGGCGTCGTCGGCAACTCGTCCGCATGCGCGGCAACAAACGAATGGTCGGGCAGCGACAACCGCAAAAAGCCCGCGATCTTGCCCTGCTGCGTCACCCACTGCAAAAAGCGCTCGTAAGTCACCGGTGTCTCGTACGTCACTTCCTCATCAAGAGATAGCTCGTCCAAGTCGGCACCCGCGGTACTGATCTCACGATAGCGAATCTCGCGCACCGTCGCGCCTTCCCCACGAGCCGCCAAGCGGTTCTCAACGAGCTGGCGCAGGTTGGGTTTCTTGTTGCCCACCATGATGTCGTCGGAGCTAAAGTCGCGGATCATGCGACTGATGCGGCAGAACGCCGGCGTCACCACGATGTCGTCGGCCAATACATCGAGCAGCTCTTCCTCGGTATAGGGACGCCACTCGCCGCGCTCATAGCAGCCCACCAGACGCGAGCCCTCGATGAGCGCGCACGGGTAGACCTTGACCTCGTCGGGCATAAAGGCCCCCTCGGTCATAAAGCACTCGTAGTCGCGCTTGTCCCCCTCGGGCGTGGCGCCCAGCAAGTTAAGCATAAAATGCGCGTGGATCTTAAAGCCAAACAGGCGCGCAAGCGAAAACGCCCGCTCGATCTGCGCCACCGAAATGCGACGCTCGTTGATATCGAGCAGGTGCTGGTCAAGGCTTTGGATGCCCATCTGAATCTTGGTGCAGCCCAGGCGACGAATGAGCGTGAGCGCCTGTGGCGTCACGGCATCGGGGCGCGTCTCGATAACGAGCCCCACCACGCGATGCTTCGCCGTCTCGTTGATGCGCTGCTGACGTTCAAGCTCCTCCATCGTGGTCGTCTGCCACTCGGCGACCTCGCCCCACGGCGTACCAGGGCCGTACAGACGACTCACCGCGCGGTTATAGCCGCCCACGGCAACATCCACACGCCCCTGCTCGTCGGCAACACCGCTCGCAAGCTCGGCCTCGTCGGTCGCAATACCGGCAGCCCGATAGCGCTCACGGCGCTCTGTTACCACCGGCGGCAGGGCATCGGCGGGAGCGTCATCGAGTAGACGCCCCGCCTCGGCACGGCTGATGCCCGGACGCGCCAACATGGGGTTGGCAGCCACGCCGGCGACGGCATCGTCATTGAGCGCACGGAAAAGCTCTGACATAAACCATGTCTGATACCCTTGCGGATAGTCGCTCCAGGTGCCACCGAGCACAATGAGCTCTATCTTGTCGGTCGCATGCCCCATCTGCGAAAGCGCCGTCAAACGGGCACTCACCTGCAGATACGGGTCAAAGCAATTTTGCTCCGCACGGGCGCATGCCGGCTCGGCGTGCAGATAGCTCTTGGGCATGCGCAGGTCGTTGGGGCAAAACAGGCAATCGCCCGAGCACGGCCACGGTTTGGTGATAACGGTAATGGTCGCTACGCCCGAAGCCGTGCGACGCGGTTTCATGCGCAGCACCTGCAGCAGTTGACGCTCTAGCTCGGCGTCGACATTCCATGCCGCCCAGCGAGCCGGCTCCTCGCGCTTCACCCGCTGGTAAAACGGCAGCAGGCGACGCTTGGCCAGGTCGCGCTTATCAGCACCCTCGCGGCGTGCCTCGGCATGTATCAGCTTAACGAGCGCCTTGTCGTCCACGGTCTCGCCGTGACGCAGGGCCTCGAGTATGTTCAAGATAATCTGTTCCATGCCCCCCATTGTAAAGGCAAAGGCGCCAGAGCCCGTCACGGCTCCGGCGCCTTCATCAAACAGCGCGTCTATATCTTCGCCTAGGCTTTCGTCTGCCTCAATACTCCGAATCAAACGACATGTCGCCCGAACCGACCTCAAAACGATACGTGGCAGACTTGTCACCGTTATCGAATTCAAGATTCAAAATGGTCTCGCCGTCGTAGCCAAGCGGAAGGAAATCGCTCTCGAAGTCGCCGCTGCCCAAGGTGAGGCTCGCCTTAAAGCCCGTCGAGTTCGGAACCGTCATCTCCACATCGCCCGAGCCCACACTCACGTCCATCGACTTCGTGGGGGCCGGGTAAAGCTCGAACGTCACATCGCCCGAACCGACCTCGGCATTCAGGGTATCGGTCACGGTGCCCGTAAACTCAACGTCTCCCGAGTCCAGAGTCAGGTTGAGGTCATGACACGCAATGCCCGCGACCGTCAGATCACCCGATCCTACATTCGCTGTAATGCCCACCATGTTATCGGCAACTTTGCGCGGCAGTTCGACGGTAACCGTGCGGTCAATGGCGCGCTCGTCATCGCAATCGAACTGGCGAATCTTGAGCGTAGAACCCTTGATTTCGGCCAGGTTCTGGGTTGCCGCATCGAAGGCAACGGTCCCCGTTGCCACGCGACCGCTTTCAATCACGCGCACTGGCCCGCCGGAGACGTGTTTGACCTCGACCGTGCCCGACGTCACGTCCAAGTCAAGCGATGTGAACGCGTCGGCATCAAACGTTTCGCTCGAAAGCTGTTGAGGCCAAGCGGAATAGTTACCGCTAT
>URIJ01000128.1 GCA_900547835.1 uncultured Collinsella sp. | reverse complement strand
CTTCGGCCGCAGGGGCTTTTGTTATTGAGGCAGCTGTTCATGAGGAGCATTGCAGGCTGCGGAAACCCGGCACTTGGGGACGTTCCTTTCCTGCCGGCAGCTTGGGACAGTCCTTAATAGTCATTGGGGACGTTCTTAAACGACTAGCCAAACAAGAACGTCCCCAACGACTACTCATTTAAGTCTGTCCCCAATGACTGCCCAATGGCTGGGAAGGCGCATCCCACACCGACGCATTGCCTTCGGGCCCTCTCCCCAGGCTCTCCATAGCTCAGCTGGACTCCCCGCAACCTGTTCCGAGTTGGCGGAACGAGCGCGACGTGGAGTGTCATTCTTTACCGCGTTAGACTAGACGCAGGGAAAGGAGGAGGACATGGATGCTCGCGTCAAGCAGCTTGTAAATATGATCGAGGACGTTCAGCCTGTCGCTGTCGCGGTACTTGCCAAGCGTCTCGAGGTAAGCGAGCGCGCCGTGAGAAACTATATCCATCGCGCAAACGACAACCTTGCAGGGGTTGCACGCATCGTGGGCAGCAAGGGCAGTATCGTATCGATGTTGCACGTGCAGATGAGCTTGCTCGCTTGCTAGACGGTGCGGCTCTGGCCCATCCGGGCATTCCTGATACGCGCGACGGCCGTGTGTCCTTCCTTCTTAACGACCTCCTCATGCGGTCCCAGTGGGTGACGATTGAGGAGTATGCGGATTTACTCTACGTTTCGGCGCGAACTCTGTCCAATGACATGCGTCTGGTAGAGCAGAAACTCGCCCAATTTGACTTAACGCTCGAAAAGCGCCCACGCTACGGAATCCGCGTTGCGGGCGGGGAGTCGCAGCGGCGCCTGTGCCTGGCCTCGCTGGTGAGGCCCGTGTTGCCCGACACCGACGATGCAAAGCTCGCCGAGCGCCTGCGGGCCATCGCCGCATGTGTGGACGATGCTCTGACGGCCTCGCCCGTCACGGTGAGCTCGCTGGCATCCCGCAATCTCATCATGCATCTTTACATTGCTCTTGGCCGCATCGAGCAGGGCTGCTATGTCCCAGCTGCAGAATCGGACGTTCAAAAACTGGAGGGAACGCGCGAATACGCCGCGGCTTTCCAGATTGCCGCAAACATCAAGGATGCCCTGGGCGTGAGCATGCCCCGAGAAGAGGTTGCCTTTATCGCAATCCATTTGCTCGGCAGGGGCACGGGCGTGCCCGAGAAGGGCTCTGCCGTTATCTCGGACGAGATGTGGGAGATTGCTTCCGAGATGGTACGTGCGGTCAACGATGAGTTTAGGTTTGACTTTAGCGGCGATCTTGAACTTCGCATGAACCTTGCTCGGCATATCGGCCCTCTGGGCTATCGCCTTGAATATCACATGCATATGGATAACCCCATGCTGTCCGATATCAAGACGAGGTTTCCGTTGGCCTATTCGATGGCAGCTGGCACCTCGCAGGTACTCGAGCGTCATTTTGGCAGCCAGCCCTCTGATGAAGAGCTCGGCTACATCGCCATGGCATTTGCCCTGGCCCTCGAGCAGCAAGCCGACCAGCCGCGTCGCAAACGCATCCTGATCGTGTGCGCCTCGGGAGCGGGAAGCGCCCGTATGCTCGAGCACCAGTACCGCAAGCAGTTTGGCATGTATATCGATTCGATTGAGACATGCGATGTCGCCCGCGTGGGAACGTTCGATTTTTCGCATATCGACTACGTGTTCACAACGGTGCCGCTCAACGTCAAGTTGCCCGTGCCCGTCCGCGAGGCCGATTTCTTCTTGGAGACGAGCGATGTCAACGCTATCCGCAAGGTGCTGAGCGACGACACTGCGCAATCGGACTCCGTGAGCTCTTTCTTTAGCCGTGCCCTGTTCTTCAACCGCGTTGAGGCGTCGTCGAAGCAGGCCGTTCTCCGATATCTCTCCGAGCGCGCCGTCGAGAGCGGCCGTGTCGATGCCCAGTTTGCCCAAGAGGTCGCCGAGCGCGAGAGCGCGAGCGCCACCTCGTTTGGCAATGGGGTAGCCATGCCCCATGGGATGCATCCCTTGAGCGCCGAGGCCTTTGTTACCGTGGGCCTGCTCGAACATCCCATTCTTTGGGACGAATACGGCCATGAGGTCGATATCGTCTTTATGGTGTCGTTTGCCCGGTCGGGCGGCGATGAGGCGCGGATCTTGAGCTCACTGCTCGCCGAGATCTTTATGGACCGCCAGGGGGTCGAGCGCCTACGCGAGCGCCGGTCCTGGCATGAGCTGATGGCGCTTGTGCAAGCGCATACGGCTTAAGACTTCTTTTGTCGATGACCCTGTCAGTCTACCTGCAATAAACCTCGAGGATTGCGGGCGGGAGATAGGCGTTTCGAATATTCAAGTACAAACCAAACATCACGGGAGAGGAGACCGTTATGGACGATCAGGGAACCGAGATGGTTTCGTTTCAGCTGGTCGCTGCAGCGGGAGAGGCACGCAGCCTTGCCTTCGAAGCCCTTGAAAAGGCAAAGGCGGGGGATTTTGACGCCGCCGCCAAACTCATGAAGCAGTCAAAGGATGCGGGAATCAAGGCTCACCACATCCAAACGCAGCTGCTTTCGACTGAGGCAGCGGGCGAGCATCTGTCGGTGGATGTGTTGCTGGTCCATGCTCAGGACCACCTCATGTGCTCCATGCTTGCTCAGGAGCTCGTGCAGGAGCTGATCTGCCTGTATGAGCGCACTGCAACCAAGAACGCCTAGCGGCGTGCGGTGACTATCCAACCAATCAATGCGAAGGGAATCCCTTATGAAGATCCTTCTTGTTTGCGCAGCTGGTCTGTCTACAAGCATTCTGATGAAGAAACTCGAGAAATATGCGGAGCAAAACGGCATCGAGATCGATATCGATGCGGTGGGTATCGGCGAGTATCAGGAGACGTGCGCCAATTATGACGTGCTGCTCTTGGGGCCGCAGGTGTCCTACCAGCTCAACACCGTCAAGCAGGGGAGCGGTAAGCCGACCGCGGTCATCCCCGCACAGGACTACGGCATGGGCAACGCCGCCAACGTGCTGGCACTCGCCCAGTCGCTGTTGGGTTAGGAGGCAACCATGGAGAAGTTCATGACCCTGCTTCAGGAAAAACTGACCCCTATCGCCAATTTCTGCGGCACCGAGCGCCACTTTGCCTCCATGCAAAAGGGCTTTATGAGCGCGATCAGCTTCATCTTGGTATCTGCCGTCTTTATGATCCTCGCCAACCCGCCGGTCACGGCCGACCTGGTGGCGCAGGGCGGGTTCTGGTCCGTCTTTGGCCCTTGGCTCGATTTTGCCACGGCCAATAAGCTCACGCTGCTCATTCCCTTCAACATGACGATGGGCATACTGTCGGTGATCGTGACGTTCGCAATCGCCTATAACCTGGCGGGCACCTACAAGATGCCCAAGCTTAACGCCGGCATGACCTCGCTGGTGATGTTCCTGATCGCCGCGGCGCCGTCGTCCTACTACCAGCTTGCTGACGAGTCCGTGCTCCAGGCGGTCCCCTGCACCTATCTGGGTGCGCAGGGCCTGTTTACCGCCATCATCGTTGCCTTGGTCTCCGTCGAGGTCACGCGCTTCTGCCAGACCAAGGGCATCACCATCAAGATGCCCGATGGCGTGCCGCCGTTTTTGTCCGAAACCTTTGGCGCCATCGTACCTATGCTCGCCAACATCCTCATCTTCTTTGGCGGCAACCTGCTGATCCAGATGATCGATCCCGCGCTGTCCATCCCCTCGGTTATCGAGAAGCTGCTCGCTGCCCCGCTTTCCGTCGCAGTTGACTCTGTGCCCGGCGCACTGCTTATCTGCTTCATGACGCTGCTGTTTTGGTGCTTTGGCGTCCACGGCAACATGATCGTAATGCCCATCACCGCCCCGGTCACGCTTGCCGCCTTTGCCGCCAACGCCTCGCTCTATGCTGCCGGGCAGCCGCTTGAGTTCCACCCGGCGCTCATGTCGTTGGCCATCAACCTCATCGGCGGCACGGGTAATACGTTCTCTTTTGTGGCGCTCTGCGCGTTTAGGGCAAAGTCGCAGCAGCTCAAGGCATTTGGCAGGGCATCGATCGTGCCGAGCTTCTTCCGTATCTCCGAGCCCGCGATCTTCGGCGCGCCCATCATCTTCAACCCGATCCTCATGATTCCGTTTGTGCTAGGCGGTATGATCTCGGCCCTGCTGTATTGGGGTGCGGTCTCACTGGGTCTTGTCTCTAACTTCTACATCTTGGTGAGCGGCACGTTCCCCATCTTCGTTCAGGGCTTTGTCCAGTGCCTCGACCCGCGCATCTGGGTGTTTACGATCGTTTTGATCGTGGTCATGGCTGTGGTCTGGTACCCGTTCTTTAAGGTGTACGATAACCAGCTCCTGGCTCAGGAGCAGGAGAACGCCGCGGCAGCTTCTGCCGAGGATGCTGAGTAGCATGAGTTACTTTGACAGAACGTCTGCCGCCGGTATGCCCGAGGGCTTTTTGTGGGGTGGTGCCCTCGCCGCCAACCAGGCCGAAGGGGGCTGGAACGAGGGCGGCCGCGGCATGTCGCACTCCGACCTGATCCCACAGGGTTCCGACCGCTGGGATGTAATGTTTGGCAGGCAAAAGCCCGTGGACGATCCGGACAGGCTGTATCCATGCCGCTGGGGCAACGACTTCTTCCATCATTGGCACGAGGATGTCGAGCTCTTTGCCGAGATGGGCTTTAAGTGCCTGCGTCTTTCAATTTGCTGGAGCCGTATTTTTCCCACAGGGATGGAGACCGAGCCCAACGGTGAGGGCTTGGAGTTTTACCGTCAGGTATTCGAGGCGCTGCGCGAGCATGGAATCGAGCCGCTTGTGACGCTGTCGCACTACGACTATCCGTTGGCTCTGGTCGAGCGCTATGGTGGCTGGCAAAGCCGAGAGATGATCGAGCGGTATGCGCACTACGTCGAGACCGTCGGACGCGCGTACCAGGGCCTCGTGCGTTATTGGCTTACGTTCAACGAGATCAACAGCGTGGCGCTGTCCTATCTCAACGCGGGTGTCACGCTCGAGGATGAGCGTGACCGTGCAGCCGTGACCGCGGCGTTCTCGCACCATATGTTTATGGCGAGCGCTCGCGCTGTCGAGATTCTGCACAAGATCGATCCCGCAAACAAGGTGGGTTGCATGGTCGCTGCCGGTGCGACCTATCCGTACCGTTGTGCGCCCGAGGACGTATGGCTTGCGTATGAGGAGGACCGCGGCCGCTACTTCTACACAGACGTGATGGCTGCGGGCGCCTATCCTGCTTGGAAGCTGCGTGCACTCGAGAAAGAGGGTGTTCACGTGCCCTTTGAGCCGGGCGATACGGAGTATCTGGCAGAGCATACGGTCGACTTCATCTCGTTCTCGTACTATTGCTCGCGCTTGGTGTGCGCCGATGATCAGGTGATCGCCGAGAAGGCGGAGGGCAACGTGTTCCCGACGTTGCGCAATCCGTACCTCAAGGATAAAGAGACTGCCTGGAAGTGGCAGATCGATGCGCTGGGTTTGCGCGTGACGCTTGCCGGCTACCACGATCGTTACCATCTTCCGCTCTTTATCGCCGAGAACGGTGTGGGCGGACTCGATGCGCTGGAAGACGGCAAAGTCCACGATGCGTATCATATTGATTACCTGCGAAGGCATATTCTTGCGCTGCGCGATGCAATTGTCGAGGACGGTGTTGACCTGATGGGATACACGCCGTGGGGCTGTATCGATTTGGTGTCGGCCTCGACGGGGCAGATGAAGAAGCGCTATGGCTTTGTTTATGTTGATGCCGATGATACGGGCAAAGGCACGTTCGATCGCTACCGAAAGGACAGCTTCTGCTGGTACCAAAAGGTCATTGCATCAAATGGCGAGGACTTGAGTTAACTCTTGCAGGTCTGTTGCCCCCGCGGTCCGCTTCGGCCGCAGGGGCTTTTGTTATTGAGGCAGCTGTTCATGAGGAGCATTGCAG
>URIJ01000127.1 GCA_900547835.1 uncultured Collinsella sp. | reverse complement strand
TCGACGAGGTCGAGACGCTCGATCGCATCGCCATGTACTGGCACGACCCCGCCGACCGCGACGCCATCGCGGCGGCGCTCGGCACGCTCGACGGGATCGAGGTCACGCGTTCGTACGAAATGAATATCGAGGTCATGGGCGAGGGCGCCACCAAGGGAACGGCTCTGACATGGCTGTGCGAGCATCTGGGCGAGCCCCTGGCAGATGCCTGGGCCTTCGGCGACAACATCAACGACATCCCCATGCTGCAGGCCGCAGGCCATGGCATGGCCATGATCAATGGCGAGCCCGAGGACCGCGAGGCCGCCGGTGCCATCACCGAGTTTGACAACGACCACGACGGCGTAGCCCGCACCATCATGGCCGCCCTCGCCTAGCAGCAGCAACCCAGCAGGGCAGCTAATTTGGGACGGGGCTATTTTAGCTACCCGCTTGTGGGGTAGCTAAAATAGCCCCGTCCCAAATTAGCTACCCCGAAAAACCGCAAGGAGTGTCCCTAACTGCAGGATTAGGCGAGGCTCTCCAGCACGTGGCGAAGTTCTTGCTGGACGGCATGGTCGCGGTTGCAGCCCACGATGCGGTCGGCAACCGCCTTGAGCGCAGGACGCGCGTTTTCCATCGCGCAGCCCGTGCCGACAAAGCGAATGATCTCGTAGTCGTTCATCGAGTCGCCAAACGCCATGACCTCGTCGCGACCAATGCCGTAATGCTCCGCGAGCTGCGCGATACCCGAGGCCTTCGACACACCAGGCTGCATGGCATCGATCCACGCGTTGCCCGAAGGCGCAAAGGAGAACAGATCGCCCAGCTCGCGCTGAAGCACGTAGGCGTTATCCATCACGTTGCCGTCATCGCAGATAATTGATGCTTTGATGATATTCACATGTGGATCGGGCAGCCCCCAGATGCGCTCGGCATTAGGCAGGTCCTTGTCGATCTCGCGGACAAACTTGTCCTCGTCATCGAGCAAAAAGGACTTGGTCCGGTCAAAGAGCGCCAGATGCATGTTGGGAAACATCTTGACCGTGCGTGCGAGCTTGCGGATGGCGAGATGCGAATAGACCTCGCGGTCGACCTCGACACCGTCCGCATAGACCTGCGCGCCGTTCGCCGCGACAAAGTCCATCTTGTCGACCACGGGCGCAAAGAACTCGCACAGACGGTCATAGCGACGCCCCGACGACGCGGCAAAATGCACGCCGCGCTCACGCAGGGCCACGATAAGCTCGTAGGTCTCGGGCGGCACCTGGCTATTCTCATCGAGCAGCGTGCCGTCCATATCGGATGCGATTAATTTGATCATAGAAAAGCTCCTTTCGGGCTTGATGGAATCAGACATAAATCCAACTCAACCGTACCCAAAAGGAGCTCGTGCAGACCGCTCAGGCAAAACCATTACAAGGGCCTGGCGGACGCTTCACATGTCCTCAACGCCGCGCACACTTGCAGCGCCAAGGAGCTTGTCAAGGAGTGTCCCCGACTGCCGGCAAAAAAGGAACGTCCCTAACTGCCGGACTAGTCGGCGTAGGTGAATGTGGTGACGTCGAACATGCCCTCGGGGCGGATACGGAGCGTCGGGATGACCGGCAGGGGCAGGAAGATGATGCCCATGATGGGGTCGAGCGGCGGCTCGATACCCATGGCGCGCGCCTTGACCATAAAGTCGTCGTGCTGCGCGGCGACATCCTCGGCCGTGCCTTCGCTCATCAGGCCGCCGAGCGCCAGCGGAATGCGCGCCACGACCTCGCCGTTGCGCACCAGCACGTGACCGCCCTGGCCCACGGCCTCGACGGCAGCCATCATATCGGCGGCGTTGTCGCCCACCACGCACACGTTGTGCGAGTCGTGGCCAATCGTCGAGGCGATAGCGCCGCCCGTGATGGTAAAGCCGCGCACCCAGCCGCGGCCAATGTGCTTGCCAACAAGACCCAGGCCCGCAGGGCCATCACCGTCGGCGCCCTCGGCCTGCAGTGACAAGCCGCGGCCGTGGCGCTCGATCAGCATAATGCGGCGCAGGCCCTCGGCGCTCTCGGGGCGAGCCATGCCCGTGATGGCCTTACCCGGCACCACGTCAATCACGGCCTCGCCCGGCTTAAAGGCATAGTCAAACACGTCGAGCGAAAGCTTCGGCAGCTTAACGGAGGCGCGCAGCTCATCGGCAAGGGCCGCAACCTCGGCCATCTCGGGTGCGATCTCGCCCACAAAGGTGCCGTCCTGCGCCACCAGAGCACCGGCGGCATATACGCGATGCGGAGCCTTGGCAAACGTCAGGTCATTGAGCAACAGCAGGTCGGCGCGTTTGCCCGGGGCGATCGCGCCACGGAGCTCATGCGGGTCGCGACAGCCGTGGTCCAGGCCAAATGCCTCAGCCGTGGAAAGGGACGCCATGGAGATGGCGACCACCGGGTCGATGCCGGCCTCGATGGCCACGCGGCAGGCATTGTCGATCATGCCGGTCGAAAGAGCATCGGAGGGAGCGCGGTCGTCGGTCGCAAAACAGCAGCGACGGGCGCGGGCGGGGTTTTCCAGCAGCATCGGCGACAGGTTGGCCAGGTCATGGCTGCACGTACCCTCGCGCAGCATCACGTACATGCCACGAGACAGCTTGTCGAGCGCCTCCTCGGGAATCGTCGACTCGTGGTCGGCGATAATGCCCGCTGCGGCATAGGCGTTGAGGTCCTTGCCGGCAACGAGCGGCGCATGGCCGTCGACCTGCTTGGACGGCGTCTGGTTGGCGGCATCGATGCGAGTACAGGTCTCGGGGTCGGCCATAAAGACACCCGGCAGGTTCATCATTTCGCCCAGACCAAAGACATCGCCTGGATGCTCGGCAAAAAACGCCTGCATATCGGCAGCCGAAATAACGGCACCGGCCTGCTCGTCGGGCAGTGCGGGCACGCACGAAGGCATCATGTACTTGATGGAGATGGGTGCGCGGCGGCCGTCCTCGATCATAAAGCGCAAGCCGTCGAGACCGGCAACATTGGCAATCTCATGGCTGTCGGCAATGGCGGTGGTAGTACCGCGCGTCGCGGCCATGCGAGCATACTCGGCGGGACGGATGTTCGAAGACTCGATATGCAGATGCCCGTCAATAAAACCGGGAGCGAGATAGCGACCCTGGCAGTCGATGACCTCAGTTGCCTCGTAGGTGCCAGCGGCATCGTCGCGACCATCGTAGAGCACGCCGACGATCACACCGTCCTTGACGGCAACGCTACCGGGCGCCACACGCTGGCCATACACGTCGACGATCTGCGCATTGGTAAACAGCGTGTCGACGGGCACGCGCCCCTCGGCGGCCTCGATCACAGACCTCATGACCTCAACGGACATACATACTCCTTTAACCGTAGAAAAAAGCTGCGGAGCGGACAAGCCTTCACCGCAGCAAGCCAATAGCAATTGTATGCCCAAAAGAAAGTCCCGCTAACACCCCTTCCGCTTAACGGCACACGCCGCTTGGCGCAATGGGGACAGGTTGCTTTGTACCAATGACAAGGAGTGTCCCAAAGTGCCGACACAAAAGGAACGTCCCCAAGTGCCAAAAAGGCCGCAGTCGGAATCGTTCCGGCTGCGGCCCTATTGCACATGTTAGGTTAACCTACTTACTAGACCAACTTGAAGCCCTTGCGCTTGCCCACGGAGAGGGTGTCGCCCAGCTTGAGGGCGCTCGGATCGATGTTGTAGCTCTTGGAAGCCACAGCCTTGCCGTTGATCTTGACGCCGCCGCCGTCGATGTCGCGACGGGCCTGGCCGGCGCTCGCCGAAAGACCCAGGTCCTTGAGCAAGCCGGCGAGGTAAATCTGACCCTCGTCGTTAACGGTCAGCTCGACGTGCTTCTCGGGGAAGTCGGCGACCTCGCCCTTCTTGTACACGCGGTCAAACTCGGCCTGAGCCTCGTCGCCGGCGCCGGCACCGTGATAGATGTCGCACAGGTCGCGGCCCAGTGCGCGCTTGAGCTCGTAGGGGTCGGCGGAGCCATCGGCCAGGGCGGCGTCGATCTTGTCGACCTCGGCCGGGGTGAGCGAGCTGGCCAGACGATAGTACTTGCCGATCATCTCGTCGGGGATGGACATGGTCTTGCCGAACATATCCTTGGGAGCGTCGGTCAGGCCGATGTAGTTGCCATAGGACTTGGACATCTTGCGCACGCCGTCGGTGCCCTCGAGCAGCGGCATGGTAAGCGCGATCTGCGGCTCCATGCCCATCTTCTCCATGAGCTCGCGGCCGGCGAGCAGGTTGAAGAGCTGGTCGGTGCCGCCCATCTCCACGTCGGCCTTGATCTGCACGGAGTCGAAGGCCTGCATCACGGGATACAGGAACTCGTGCAGGGCGATCGGCGTCTGGGACTGGTAGCGCTTGGTAAAGTCATCGCGCTCAAGGATGCGGGCGACGGTGAACTTGGAGCACACCTGCAGCAGGCCGGCCAGGTCCATCGACAAGATCCAGTCACCGTTGTGCACGATGGTGGTCTTCTCGGGATCCAGGATCTTCATGGCCTGGCTCACGTAGGTCTCGGCGTTGGCCTCGATCTGCTCCTGCGAAAGCTGCGGACGCGTGGAGTTCTTGCCCGAGGGGTCGCCGATCAGCGCGGTGCCGTTGCCGATGATGAGGGTGACGTTGTGGCCCAGGTCCTGGAACTGACGCATCTTGCGCAGGGGCACGGCATGGCCCAGGTGCAGGTCGGGGCTGGTGGGATCGACGCCGAGCTTGATGTTGAGGGGCTCGCCCTTCTCAAGCTTCTTGCGAAGGTCGGCCTCGGGGACGATCTGCGCTGCACCCGAGGTGATGATACGCATTTGCTCGTCAACAGACAGCATTGGGTATCCTCCTTTTGCTATAGCACCCTCGCCGGATACGGCGGTGCTGGAAGTCCATAAACTCTCATATGATAACAAACTGACGCGACGCGGCACCTACGACAGGAAAATCCTCGTCCTGCCGCATGCGTCAATGGCAACTGGCAGACGTGTACCGTCACGCTCGACCAGATAGCGTACCTGCCGACGACGCAAGCAGTCGCGGCAACGGACCTGTCCCGTCGCATCGGTGGCGCAGACGCCCTCGGCGGTCAGCAGGCAGTGCTCGCACACCATAAGCTCGGGACGGTCGGCGTCGACCGGACCCAAGACGCCGGGTTCAGCAGCCAGTTCGGCAATACGCTCCGCATCATTGCCGAGCAACTCGGCCGGCAAGTACACCCGCCCCGCACCGAGTCCGCGCAGCCAGGTAAGCGTGGCCCGATTCGCGCAGAACACCGGCGCCGCCACGTCAAACGTCACGCCCAGCTCGCGAGCAATCACCACCTGTCCCAGGTTGCGGCAGACGACGCGCCCGGCACGCTGCATCAGCGAGCGGGTCCGGTCAGCGTCACCCGTGCGGCACACCTCGTCAAGCACCACAACGGTGTCGGACAAATCGAGTTCTCTGCGCGGGTCGGTATCCATCAGCTGCCAAGCAAAAACCATGCGAGCGGGAACCGCGCGCTCCACCAACTCCGGCGACGCACCGCTATCCACCGCAACGTCCTCAAAGGGCAGCACCTCAACGGCACGCGCAACGGGCGCAATCGCATCCGCCTCGGCCCGCATGCGCTCCAACGCCGTCGCCGTCTGCTCCAGCACACCGGCACTGCGAATCAGATAGACCTCGCAGCCCGTGTCCACCTTGCGCTTGCAGTGCACGACAACGCACTCCCCCGCCGCGGCGTCCCCCGGACAGGGCACCTGAGGCCAGCGCTTGGGCACGTCGGGCCGCGCGTCGGCGCCCGGGTAAAACCGAATCTCGAGCGTATCGCCCGCAGCTACCGCGGCATCGAGCTCGACGGTCACCTCTTCGTAGCCCACCGCCACCAAGCGGCCCACGCGGACACCTTGGTTAATTGCGCGCTCAAAGCTCATGAGCTCGGCACCCGATCTCCCCCGCAGATACGCATCGGTGAACCCACGGTTGAACGACCTACCCAGCTCACGCTCAAGCTCCGCCACGATATCGGGCTCCCACGCGCCGTCGCGCACCATATCGAGCGCCCGGCGCCACACCT
>URIJ01000126.1 GCA_900547835.1 uncultured Collinsella sp. | reverse complement strand
TTGTCCTCAAAAGCCTCGGCGGGCACAAAATCAAAGTCGATCTGCGCGCGCGTGAGCTCTGCCGCCACGCGCTCGATAGGCATGGCGCTGCCGGCCCATTCGGCATCGGCATGGTACAGGATGGCGACGGGGCGCGTGGCACAGCCTCCCGAAAGCAGCGTTGCCGTACGGTTCATATAGCTCATGAGCTGGCCAAAGTGCGGCCACTGCGGGTTGTTGCCGTGCGCGTAAAAGTGCGGCGGGCAGTCCCAATCGGGGAAGGGTGCCATGCTAAACGCGTGCGGCGTAAACCAATTGACGCCGCGGACGAGCATGTGGTCGGCAATCCACTTCATCTCGCGCAAGCCCTCGTGCCAGCCAAAGGCGCCAAAAACCTCGGCCATGCAGCGCCCCTGCTTTTTGGGGTCGAGGCGCGCGGCTGAAGAGCCCAGTTTGGCAAGCGCGTAGGTAAAGAACTCCATGTTCCATGCGCCATGGAAGTAGCTGTAAGGGCCGTGGTCGATGCCGGGGGCGAGCTGGTTAATAACCACATCGATGCCCGCCATGTCCTGACCGGCGACAGCGCGGAAATAGTGCCCAGCGCCCTGGCCCAAGCGTGTGTGGCAGCTCTTGTCTTCGATCACGTGCCCGATGTGCATGACGCCGTGCTCGCGGCACCAGTCGCCAATCTGCTCGTCAAAGCAGGTGCGGTAGAGTTGCGTGGCAATGTTCATGTAGGCGTGGCGGGTCCGTGCGCCGTCTGCCTCGCGCGTCCAAAGGCCGCGCAGTTTAGCCAGCCAATCCATGCCCAGTGCCTCGTGCAGGCGTCGTGCAAGTTCGTCCGACCATGGCAGCGCCATGTCACCGCGTCCGATAAAGCTGCTGGTAGAAGCGTCTTCGAGGGTCGCACCCTTCTCGTTCATAAAGCCAGGCTCATCGGTAAAGAACCCCAGAATGGTCTTGCCGAACTCGTCGCCCAGATGCGTGAATGTGGGTTCGTAGACGGCGTTGATGAGCATGCGGCACGAATCGGCGTCGACCATGTTGATGTATTCATCGCGAAAGCCGGTCTTTTGGCTGGTGACGTAGAGCTCGAGGGTGGTGACGCCGGCGGGAGCGTCAAAGCGCAGGCAGGCGGGAGTGCCGTCCTCGGTTTGCTCAACGGCGAGCTCAAGGTCGAGCGGCACGCCGGCAGCGTCGAAAGCTGCGGCGCCCACAAAGCACTCTGTGGGATCTATAAGATTGCCGAGCTTGATGGACGTGGACGGTTGGGGTCCAACGACCGTTACCGTGTGATGCTTAAGCACGGTCTTCTTGAGCGCGGGGTCTACATCCTCGCCTGCAAGCGCGCCGTTGGCGTAGCCTGTGGGAAAGTGGGCATCATCGAGCAGCCAGATCTTAAGGCCCAGGCGCTTGCACTCGCCAATGATAAAACGCAGGTCGGACCACCAGCCGTCGCGGCAAAACTCGGGATGCGTGCGCGATTCAAGGCAGACTTCGCGGATGTCCGCCCCGGCAATCTGCTCTAAGTATTCGGTAATCGTCTCGCGTTCTTCGCCCTTGAGCCACAAGAACGGAAGCACATGGTTGTCATATGCCGCCATACTCACTCCTTCAAAACCTGCCAAAAAGGGACAGGTTTATTTTGGTCGGTTTTATCTGGGCAAACGTCACCCCACAGTTGCTTGGCGAAGCGCTGGGACGCGTGCCACATGCCAGAACCAACTTTCTAAACCCTTGCGAGTTCAGGGTACGTCGCCCGTGCTGCCCTGCTAATATCAAAATCGCGGCAAAATATGACTAAATCAACGATGGTGACGCTATGGATATCGCACGTTTGGACAATCTTTTGCTCGAGCTGACCGATAGCGAGCGCGCTTACTGCGCGGGCGCCCGCTATGCCTGGAACGATGCGTTTAGACAGGGTCAACAGGCAGATATCGATGGCAGGCATGTCCATAAAATCGGTAACGCGACGTACGCCCTGCACCAAGAAGGTATGCCCGAGGGCCTGTCGATTGTGCGCAACTCGCGCTTTAACCCCGTGCCAGAGCATGTGCACGATTATGTCGAAATCAGCTATGTCTATCGAGGGCGCGCGCCACAGATTGTCAATGGTACGCAACTCACGCTCGTCCAAAACGAGGTGCTTCTGCTCGATGCCGCCTGTCCACATGCCGTAGGTGAGCTCGGCGAGCACGACCTGATGTTGAGCATTGTCATTTCGCGGTCGATGCTGCGCCGCAGCCTGGAGCAAAGCCTTTCGTCCACAAGTGCCGTCTCGCAGTTCCTGCTCAACGCGCTTAACGACGAGACCGATCATCGCGGGCATGTGCATTTCCGCACGGGCTCCAGCCGTCGGGCGCGCCGCTATATGCAGGAGATGTTGTGCGAGCTCTTGGAGCCGACGGCAGCGAGCCCCCAGATCGTGTCGAGGCTGTTTGAGCTGCTGCTGGTCGAGCTCATGCAAAGCTACGAGGCCGCGCTGCTGCAAACGGGCGTTCCCGCGCTTCCCTCGGCGCAGGTTGCGGTGGCGATGAGCTACATCGAGCGGCATGCTTGCGATTGCACACTCGACGACTTGGCCCACCACCTGCATCTGAGCCCCAACTACGCAAGCGCGCTGCTCAAGCGGCAGACGGGACGCGCGTTTATGCAACTCGTGCAGGAGAGCCGCCTGACACGCGCTGCGGCGCTACTCGATACCGGTGCTACTGCGGAGGCCGCAGCGCGCGAGGTGGGCTATGCCAATATGAGCTTCTTCTACAAAAAATTTGCCGAGCGCTATGGCTGCACGCCGGCCGCCTACCGCCGGCATTTGCCCAGATAAAACCTGCCAAAATAAACCTGTCCCTTTTTGGTCGGTATCAGGAAGTGTCAGGGTCGGGGCGGAGGCGGTCCGTGGGCGCGAAAAGAAGTGTCGGGTTTGGCGCGCCCGCTTCTGCCCGTCCCGCGCGTGGGCGATACTCGGATTATCGACCCGCGATGCAAAGGAGATGCTCATGGCAAACATCAAGTTCCCCAAGGGTTTCTATTGGGGTGGCGCCACCGCCGCCAACCAGTTTGAGGGCGCTTGGAACGTGGACGGCCGCGGTCCTTCCGTCGACGACCACTTCTTGGGAGGTAGCTACAAGGAGCCGCGTCAGATTACGATCGACATCGACCCCAACCGCTTCTACCCCAATCATGACGGTATCGATTTCTACCATCACTACGAGGAAGACATCGCGCTGTTCGCCGAGATGGGCTTCAATATGTTCCGCATGTCCATCTCCTGGAGCCGTATCTTCCCCAACGGCGACGACGCTGAGCCCAATGAGGCCGGCCTCGCCTTCTACGACCGCGTTTTCGACTGCCTGCGTGCCCACAATATCGAGCCGCTCGTGACCCTCTCGCACTACGAGATGCCCTATCACCTGGTCGAGAAATACAACGGCTGGGCGAGTCGCGAGCTCATCGGCTTCTTTGAGAAGTACTGCCAGACCGTCTTCGACCGCTATCAAGACAAGGTCAAGTTCTGGCTCACCTTCAACGAGATCAACTGCGGTACTCAGGACATGGGGAACCTCTTTGAGACCAGCATGATTCAGGGCTTTGAGGGTCCGGCGTCGGCGGTCCACACCACGCCGCAGGCTCGTATGCAGGCGCTGCATCACCAGTTTGTCGCCAGCGGCCGCGTCGTGCGTTATGCCCACGAGCATTACCCGCAGTTTAAGATGGGCAACATGGACTGCTTCATCCTCTCCTATGCCGCCACGTGCGATCCGGCCGACGTGTTCGCCACGCAGCAGGAGATGAACACCATGAACTGGTACTGCTCCGACGTGCAGGTGCGCGGTAAGTACCCGTTCTATGCCAAGCGCTTCTGGGCCGAGAACGATGTTGAGCTCGTGATGGAGGACGGCGACCTGCAGGATATCGCCGACGGCAAGGTTGATTTCTACACCTTTAGCTACTACATGTCCGGCACCGTGGGCACCCACAAGGACCACGAGATGACCGAGGGCAACATGACCTTTGGCGGCAAGAACCCCTATCTGGAGTCCACCGACTGGGGCTGGCAGATCGATCCGCTGGGTCTGCGCATCGCCCTCAACGAGATTTACGCCCGCTATGAGATTCCGCTGATGGTGGTCGAGAACGGCATGGGCGCCTACGACGAGGTCGAGGAGGACGGCTCCATCCACGACCCGTACCGCATTGCCTACCTGCGCAGCCACATCAAAGCCATGGGCGAGGCCATTGCCGACGGCGTCGACTTGATCGCCTACACCTGGTGGGGCCCCATCGACCTGGTGTCCGCCGGCACCGGCGAGATGCGCAAGCGCTACGGCTTTATTCACGTCGATAAGTACGATGACGGCACCGGTACCTACGAGCGCCGCCGCAAGGACAGCTTCTACGCCTACCAGAAGATCATCAAGTCCAACGGCGCCGAGGGCCTGGAGTAATTGAGTTTCGGCGATTGAGTTCCGGCGTTCTGCCGAACGCCGGACAGGCAGCCGATTGCGTGACTACCGACGTCGATGACGGCGGCATCTGGAACGCTTTCGTTCGCCTGGGGCTTATCGAGGATTAATCGACAATATGAGTGCCACTGGGGAAAAGGTTTTGGGAAGGGCCTGGAAGGGCTCTCGATTCGAGCTCTTGCCTTAGCAATTTGACCATTTGGCACTATAATCACCATAGGCATGCGCATAACGTTGCGCTTAATCAAGAGGAGAAAACATATGGGTCTGTTTGACATGTTTAAGAAGAAGGCTGAGCCCGCGGCAGCTGCTGCTCCGGCCTCCATCTCTGCTTCTGCTGGCGCCGACGTGCTGTGCTCGCCTGTCAAGGGCAAGGTCATCAAGATGGCCGACGTGCCCGATCCCGTCTTTGGTGGCGAGGTTCTGGGCAAGGGCTGTGCCGTGTGGCCCGAGGACGATCTGGTCTACGCTCCCTGCGACGGTAAGGTGACCGTCACCATGGGTCACGCCGTGGGCCTGCAGTCCGATAGCGGCATCGAGGTTCTGGTGCACGTTGGTGTCGATACTGTCAACATGAACGGTGACGGCTTCGAGGGCTTCGTCAAGGCTGACGATGTCGTTAAGGCTGGCCAGCCCATGCTCAAGATTGACCGCGCCAAGATCGCTGCTGCCGGTTACAAGGACTGCGTCGTCGTGGCTGTGTCCAACACTGCCGAGTTCGCCGACGTCGAGCTCGCCGTCGAGGCTGACTCCGCTGTCGCCGCCGGCGATGTCATCGTCAAGGTCGTCCGCAAGTAAGCTGCGGCAACATAAGGGTGTTTTGGGGTGGTCGAATTGTCCGACCACCCTTTTTTATTACAATGCGGCGGAACGTTTTATTGCGCGTTGGGCGGACCGGTAAACCGTTCGGACGTTAAATCGAGCCGATTGCGCCTTTGCTTTGCCGGGGGTGTTCGTTATCGGCTAGTATGGCCTTATTGTTACGACGTGCACCGCGTCGGGAAGCGCGGTGCCGCTTGTTGGGAGGAATGTCATGAAGAAGAAGCTGCTGCTTGCGCCCCTGATGGCTGTTCTGGTCGCGTGCGTGGTTGTGCTTTCCGGCTGCGGAGGTCCTTCGGTTGAGGAGCTCATCACCGATGATCTTACGACGCAGTTTGACGAGGTCAAGAACGGCGGCGACGACTTCCTCGCCGGCCTGGAAGAGGCCTCGGGCGACGAGTTCGAGCAGCTGGGCATCGATCCCAAGGAGTACGCCAAGAGCTATCTCGAGGGCTTTGACTACAAGATCGGCGACGTGACGGTCGACGAGGACAAGGGCACCGCAACTGCCGAGGTCACCATTACCTGCAAGTCCATGAACCAGATCGTTGAGGATTTTGCCACCCAGTATCAGGAGAAGGTCGCCGCGCTCGATTCGATGCCTTCCGATGACGAGCTGTACAAGATGGCCGGTCAGGTTATGGTCGATGTGACCAAGGCTGCTAAGACCAAGGACACCAAGGTCACCTTCAAGTATTCCTGCAATGACGACGGCGAGTGGTCTGCCGACGATTCCGCAACCAACGAGATGATGAATGCCATGATGAGCTAGGGGAGTTACGGCGTTTTACCAAACGCCGTAACTGTTCGACGCTGCGCGGGCGCCAGAGCGACAACTTGTCATTCAAAGAGGACGGCATGA
>URIJ01000125.1 GCA_900547835.1 uncultured Collinsella sp. | reverse complement strand
ACGGCGCCAAAGCGGTCGACGCCGGTGGGCATATGCTCGACGGAAACGTCATAGCGCTCGAAGACCGAAAGCGCACGGCGCATAAAGCCAACGCGGGGCTTGGTGCGGTCGCGGGCCACGTTGATGGCGACAAAGCCGCGCTTGCCGGTCACGCCGGTAATGATGGGCTCGGCCTCGCCCTCGTCGGCCGTCTCGCTAATGATGGTGCCGGGGTCCTGCGGCGCGTTGGTGTTCTTGATGACCAGCGGAATACCGGCCTCGCGCACGGGGAACACGGCCTCCTCGTGCAGGACGCTCGCACCCATGTACGAAAGCTCGCGCAGCTCCTCGTAGGTAACGCGCGCAATGGGCTGAGCCTCGGGCACGATGCGCGGGTCGGCAGAGTAGAAGCCCGAGACGTCGGTCCAGTTCTCGTACAGATCGGCTCCCAAGCACTTGGCCAGGATCGAGCCCGAGATATCGCCGCCGCCACGATCCAGCAGCTTAATCTGGCCCTCGCGCGTCGCGCCGTAGAAGCCAGGCATAACGAAGCCGCCCTGCTGACCGTACTCTTGCACCAGCTCGGAGGTGCGATTCATGCTGAGCGTACCGTCGTGATGGAACGCCACAACCGTCGCGGCGTCCAAGAACGGTAGGCCCAGGTACTCGGCCATCAGGCGGGCGGTAAAGTACTCGCCACGGCTCACAAGCTCCTCGGTGGAGTAGCCGCCCGAGCGGGCGCGCTCGGCAAAGGCCGCGAACTCCTCACGGATGGGATAGGTGAGCTCCAGCTCGTCAGCGATATCAAAATAGCGCTGGCCAATGTCCTCAAGCAGCTCCTCACACGACACGTGGTACTTAACGTGCGCGTTAACCAGATAGAGCAGGTCGGTCACCTTGGTGTCGCCCTTAAAGCGGCGACCGCAGGCGGAAACCACCACAAAACGGCGAGCCGGATCGGCATCGACGATGGCCTTGATCTTCTTGAAGTGTTCGGCGTCGGCGACCGACGAGCCGCCAAACTTGGCAATCTTAATCATGGGCTGGAGGTTACCTTTCTAAAAAGCCTCTGCGAACCTATTTTGCGCGCTCTGATACCATGGTTTCACCGATTGGGACCAAGGCATCCGAGGAGCAGTGTTATATGGGAACTTATCATAGTACACGAGGACGCACTTTATCGTGCTCAAGTAAGGTGGCAATCCGTACCGGCATCGCTCCCGACGGGGGTTTGTTTGTCTCGGACGAGCTCGGCACCCAGCAGGTCGATATCAGCTCGCTTGCAGATAAATCGTACTTTGAAATCGCTCAAGATGTGTTGGGAATGTTACTGAATGATTACACGGCCGAAGAAATTTCGGCGTGTGTCGACGAGGCATACCGCGGCACGTTCGCGAGTGAGGAGGTTACGCCGCTCGTCAAACTCGACGCTGCGCCGGGCGCTGACGCCCCTCAGACCTATGTGATGGAGCTCTTTGGCGGCCCCACAAGCGCCTTCAAGGACGTCGCCCTGCAGATGCTCCCCCGTCTGATGGCCCGCACTTCCGCCAAGGACGGCGGCGCCGAGCGCATCATGATCGTCACCGCCACGTCGGGCGACACCGGCAAGGCCGCACTCGCCGGTTTTGCCGACGCGCCGGGCACGGGCATCACCGTCTTTTATCCCGAGGGCAAAGTCAGCCGCGTGCAGAATCTGCAGATGTCCACGCAGGAGGGCGATAACGTCGCCGTCTGCGGCATCCGCGGCAACTTTGACGACGCCCAGAGCGCCGTCAAGCGCATCTTTGCCGATAAGGAGCTTGCCGAGCGCCTGGAGGCCGCTGGCACTGTGCTTTCGAGCGCCAACTCCATCAATGTCGGCCGTCTGGTACCGCAGGTCGTCTACTACTTTGCCGCCTATGCGCAGCTGCTGCGCGCCGGCGCTATCGAGGCCGGCGACGCCGTAGAGTTCTGTGTGCCCACCGGCAACTTTGGCGATATCCTGGCCGGCTACTACGCCAAGCGCATGGGTCTGCCCGTCGCCAAACTCGTCGTGGCCAGCGACAAGAACAACGTGCTCGCTGACTTCCTGACCACCGGCGTCTACGACCGCAACCGTCCGTTCTTCACGACCATTTCGCCGTCGATGGACATCCTTATTAGCTCCAACCTGGAGCGCATGCTCTACTTCCTGTCCGACGGCGACTGCGAGCTCGTTGCCGGCCTTATGGAGCAGCTGGCGCAGACGGGTCGCTACGAGGTGCCCGCCGAGCTGCTGGCCAAGATTCAGAGCGTCTTTGGCTGCGGCTGGGCCAGCGAGGACGAGGTCCGCGCCGCCATCAAGAGCTGCTGGGACGCCAACGGCTACGTGATCGACCCGCACACCGCTTGCGGCTATCACGTCTTTGAGCAGGTCGCCCCCACCGAGGGCGCCAAGGCCCGCGTGCTGCTTTCGACCGCCAGCCCCTACAAGTTCCCGCGCGCCTGCTGCGACGCCCTGGGCCTCGACGTTCCCGAGGATGATTTTGAGGCTATGCGTGTACTCGAGCAGGCCACCAACACGGTCGCCCCGGCCCAGCTCGCCGAACTCGAATCCAAACCCGTCCGCTTCGAAGACGTCTGCGACGTCGACGAGATGGCAAGCTACGTCGAGTCTGCAGCAAAACGAATGAGCACCAACTAGATCCCTCATTAAGCGCCGGCGAAAGCCGGCGCACCTTCTTTTTATTTAGCTTTCGGGATGATGACGAGCATGCGAGCGGGTCTGGCCGTTTAGTTCGTCGCGAGTTCCGCACGAGCCGGAAAGCACTTAATGTGCTTTCCGAGCGAGCCAGGACTGCCCGAGCAGCGAACTAAACGGCCAGACCCGCCCAGGAGGACCCACATGATCAAAATCACCGTCCCAGCAACCAGCGCCAACCTAGGCATCGGCTACGACACCCTCGGCATGGCCGTCAGCCTCTACTCGCACTTCACCTTTGAGCGCGCCGATAAACTCACCATCACGGGCTGCCCCGAAGAGTTCCAAAACGAGGACAACCTGGTCTACGTCAGCTTTGTCGATGCACTGGCCGCATGGGGCGAGACGGCTTTTCCCGTTGCCATCGACATTCAGACTGACGTTCCCGTCGCCCGCGGCCTGGGCTCCAGCTCCACCTGCGTCGTCGCCGGCATTATGGCCGCCGCCGCACTGACAGGCCACACCGTCGACCGCGCTGAGCTCGTGCGCATTGCCACCGAGGTCGAGGGCCATCCCGATAACGTCGCCCCCGCCATCCTGGGCGGCGCCGTCTGCTCCTTTACGCCGACCGATTCGCTCCCCCAGTGCCTGCGCTACGAGGTGAGCGATCGCCTGCGTTTTATTACCGTGATTCCGCCCTACGAGGTACACACGAGCGAGGCGCGCAAGGTCGTGCCGCAGGAGATTCCGCTCTCCACCGCCGTGTGGCAGATGGGCCGCATCGCCGGTATGACGCGCGGCTTGGAGACTGGTGACCTCGACCTGATTGCCGCCGCCAATGACGACCGCATCCAGGAACCCTATCGTCGCCGTCTGATTCCCGACTACAACGCCGTGCGCGACACCTGCCTTAACGGCGGCGCCAAGACCATCTGGATCAGTGGCTCCGGCTCGACCCTCATGGCCGTGACTGACGACACCATCGTGGCAAAGTTCCTGCAGGTCAAGCTGCGTGAGCAGTTCCCCAAGTGTGACACGCACATTCTGACGTGCGACACCGAGGGCGCTCAAATCGAGTACCTGTAGACACCCCCCCATATACCTGTCCGGGACGGTCGGGATGTTCCCTCAAAATCGTCCTCGCGCATGAAGGCCCCTTGTCCTGCTCCTACGGAGCGACGGACAAGGGGCCTTCGCGCTGCGGAATGATTTTGAGGGAACATCCCGACCGTCCCTGCGCCTACCTTGCTGAGGATGTCTACAGGGACCCACGCTTTGAAGGGGCGCCGGGCAGATAGGGGCTTTTTAGGTTACATAATAAACTGTTTATCTATGCTACTATTTAACTAGGCATCGCAGTATGGAGGTGGTCAAAGTGTTACGCACACTCAAAGCTTCGTTTTTCCTCTCGATACTTTTGATATTACCGATATGTTTCTCGTTTAGCCCTTCGACTGCTTATGCTGCAGAAAGCGATGCTGTCGCAATTTCTGGCGCAACCCAAGATTTTGATTTAACGAAAGGTCCCGAGCAGTCTCATCAACTCAAGCTTAAGGATGGGACCGTTGCAGTAATAGGAATTAAAAAAACCAATGAACCCAGCCTGATATGGGACAGTTACTACAACAACGCATCTGGAACTTGGACTATCTATTACAACAATCCTTTTATTTATCGCGAATTCAAGATCAAGATAGCGAACTCGCTCATTACCAGCGCTTGGGGACAAAACTATACGACTATCGGCTGTACGGTAACTAACGAGTCCTTTATATGGAACTCGAAACAGGCGACATATCGACTCAACTATGAATCGATGGGGATGACGTCCGGTATCGCCGTGTTGCAAGCGACCATGGAAGGCAGCACGCTCCACACCTATGCAAACTAGACTCACATCAATTGAGGAAGTTCAATGATCCCAATTCCTGCACGCTCAGACATTATGATCGCTCTCGTTTGGATTCTCGTCGGAGTGCTTATTTGGCGTATCTGCAAATGGGTTAAAAACAAGAAATAGTTGATAAAACGTATATGCCATTTATGCGATGCTTGGGGCCGTTAAATCGGCCCCTATTTCTATAGCTTTTCAAGCAGCAGTCACCCATTTGGAAGTCGCAATGCCATTCATACGATTTCGGCCCTTTAAGCCGCTATCTATTGGTAGGGACTCTTGCTGGTAAGGAGCGCTTACTAGATACAAACCTTGGCAATATATTGGTTTAGGCGGCGCTGGTTTCTTTGTATTCGAAGACTGGCTCTAGGAGATCTTCGATGTTGCAGTGGAGGGCTTTTGCTATGGCTCTTACGCTTGTTACCGAAGCTTCATTGATGTTTCTCTGGCGCTGCTCGTACATTTGGATTGAGCGGAGTGACACACCCGATTCGTATGCCAGGTCTTGTTGGGTTTTCTTGAGCCTCTTTCTTGCTAGCGCCAGTTTGGTTTGGCGAGACGTTTTCTTCGCCATGTCGCAAACAAGACGCGCCACGCGCTCTTCCGAGGCTTCATGCCAGGGGTAATACATGCCGCAGAGCTCATCAAAGGGAACAACATGCAACAGGTCTTCGAACGACTCTCCTAGACGCCACTGCAGGTATGCCAATATCCAGCCTGCCCAGTATTCCGGCGTCTTCTCAAATCGATAGGCACGATCAGGCATCGACCCCGATTGATAGCCAGACCTTTCAGCAATGAGCGCAAACAACTCCACGCCCGATTTTCCCGATACTACCCATGCGTTGCCACGCTCAAACTCGCGGGCTACGCCGCTCAGGCAAAAGAGTTCAGCGACTTCTGATCCTTCTGCTCCATAATCGTTCACGGCATAGTCGAAGCAGTCGCCGAGGTTGTTCATTGCGTCCTCAAGATAATAGACGGGATATGTTCTACTCGGCCCACAATCCGTTAACACTTGGATCATCTAAATCAACCCTCCCTGCCATTAAATCCCTAATGTAGACGCCCTCAGCGTCGAATCCATTTACTGTGTCCAAGTACTTGCATCGCGCGTTCTGCTCTCGCTTAAAACGCTTGGGATAGTATTCGGAGCCGGTTGCCTGCTTCCAATCGCAAAATGTAATTGCCGAAAACGCACTCTCGCTCATGAGCGCATATTGGATACCCAAATCTCCTAAACGCATAATGCGCTGCAGCTGCCTGAGCGAAATCATGCCGCTGACAAACTGTCTTGCGAACGAAAAATATGAGTCGTCAGCACGATAGCCCCGGATGATGTCATATGAAGAAATGTCAATCAGATAGTTATCGAGTAAATAACGAAGCCCTTCGCGCGCCAACGGCGTCGAGACATTGAATTCCCTGTTGTCGGCCAAAATCGCAAGCCAGTTGAGAATTGAATAATCGCCGGACTCCAAATCCAAAACTGAAAGGCCATCCGCATTGAGTTCGTATCGATTCGCAATGCCATCGGCCTCGGTCCGGCATGCCCATTCCATCGCCATTTCCTCATGTGGCGTGCAATAAAACCCACGACCAT
>URIJ01000124.1 GCA_900547835.1 uncultured Collinsella sp. | reverse complement strand
CTTTGCGGCGTCGATTGCGGCCTGCAAGTCGGCAATCTTCTGGGCGTTTGCCTTTACTGCGGAGCCTGCCGCCTCGCCGGCGCGGACGGCAAGCGGGGACATGATCGCGTCCTGTGCCGTGGTATCACTCACATCGTTGGCAAATGCCGAGAACGGCGCGAGCAGCGACGAGCCAGTCATAGCGATGGTGGTTGCCGCGGTGATGGCGAGTCGTGTTGCCTTATGGCCCGAGAATGTGGGGCGAGACTCGGCGCCGCCTGAGACTTCCAAGTGTTTAGGTGCGTACTTTGCCATTTCTTCTCCCAATCGTTGAAGGGGTACCTATGACAATTCGTACGTTACGACCGCCGAAGGGGCTTCTGTTGCGCAACATTGGCAAGCAAATATCGACACACTTGAGTCACATTTATGAGGCGAAGTTCTCGGCAAGCTAATGTCTCGTTCTGTAACATCTAGACCTGTGTCTGCCGAGCTAGTGTTACAGATCAAGACAATTGACGGGGAGGGGTCCCGTCATGGCAAGACGCCCGCCGCCTAGATACAGAACCCGGGAATCACGCAGGTTCGCTTGTTTGGCTTTTCCGCAGGGGTGGCGTACATAAAGACGTCGCCGTCGTGGCCCACACGGTTTATGTAGAGCGTGCCTTCGGTCTTCGATGAGTCGGGGCTCACCGTGCGCTCCCACCAGCAGGTGTCCTTGCCCTTCCACTGGCGGACCATCGTCTCGTTCGTGGAATACGGGCTCACCTTGAGCTCGCGGAAGAGCTGATACTCCTTGCCCTCGCCGTTATAGATGTCGGCCAGGTAGTGAAAGCCCTCGGCAAACGAATCGGGCGGTTGCATACCGCACAGCTCGACCATGGCGGGCAGCCAAAGGGTTGCGGGCAGCTCGCTCAGGCACGATGCGCTTCTGGCGGCGCCAACGTTGTTCGAGACCTTTTTGACAGATTTAATGAGTGCGCGCAACTCGTTGGGCAGCAGCTTAAGGCCGTCGCTGTCGAGCCATTCCCGCAGCTCGCAATCTGCCCAGCCGGCGCTCAACGGTTGGGCCGTGGCATCGCGCTCGGCAATGCCGGCGTCGAACATAAACGTTAACCCTGCCTTGCCCGTACCGTCTAGAAGCTCGTCGTGGCGGATGCCTACGAGCTGCGCGCCAACCTGCAGCCCGTTGGTGAGCGTGACGCGCTTGGTGCATGGATAGGGGATATGCCCGTTGTCATCGAGCAGATGATAGCGCTTGGCAATCTCGCGTGCCTCGCTACGGGTCTCGGCGGCCTTAATCTTGAGCGAAATCTCCTGAAGCTGATCCCAGGTGTAGTCGTCAAGTGAGCTGCGGATGCCGTCCAGGTAGTCGGGGATGCCAAAGCCATGGGTTGCCGCCCCGATAACGCCGAGCCCCGCAACGGCTGCGACAACGCCACCGATAATAAAGCGGCGGCGGGTCATGGCATCGTGCCGGGCCTGCTCCAGGATCTCTCGCGCGCGCTCGCCGGCGACGTCGACCTTAAGGTGTGTACCGGAGTCGATGTCAATTGCGGCGTCACTGCCCGCGCCCTCGCAGCCCTCGGATTCGGCATCGGTGAGGTATGCCGAGAGCACCTCGAGCATCTGCTGCTCGGTGGGACGATCGCACTGCTCGACTGAGAGACCCTTCATGATGATTTGGACGAGCGCTTCATCGCCCTCGCAGCGCGGCTCGAGCGGTGCCGGCTTGGTCTTGGTCTTTATGAGATAGAACGAGCCGGTTGCAGCGGCGTCCGTCGACTCAAAGGCAAACGGTTTGCGACCGCTGTAGAGCTGGTACAGAATGCTCGAAAGCGCATAGACGTCGATTGCCGGCGAACGGCGAAGGGCCGCGATGCCTTCGATATCCTGCGTGAGCATCTCGGGCGCGGCGTATGCGGGCGTGGCAAAGCGCCAGATGTCGGCGCGCCGGGTGATCGTGTCGTCGCCGAGAGCCATGGTCGCGGAGCCCATGTCGATGAGGCAGGGGTCAAAGGAGCAATCGGCAATCTGCTGCTCGAGCGTTCGGCTGGTGGTGCGGAACATGATATTGGCAGGCGACAGGTCGCGATGGATGACCGGATTCACGAGGCCTTGGGTCATCAAGAGCGCACGAAGCACGGCGTTTCCGACGGCGGCGACCATCTGGGTGGTCAGCCCGCCCGAGGCGTCGTGAGGAAGCAGGGGCAGCGCCTGCTTGAGTGAGGTGCCCTCGACCCACTCCATGAGGATGAGCGGGTCGTCCTCGCACGATCCGTAGCCATAGACGCGCGGAAATCCGCGCAGGTGCGAGACGGTACACAGATGACGGTACTCCTCGAACAGCGCAGCGGTGTTGGCCAGGTGCGCTGCCGATTGCTCGGCGGAGCGGTCGGGGGCTTGGCCGGAAAGGATGGCGTTGTCCTTGAGTAGCTTGACGGCAAAGACCTCGCCGCTCGTGTTGGTCGCGCGCAGCACGTGCCCGATGTTGCCGTTGTTGCGGTGGGCCGTCTGGAGAATAAGCGTCATAAACCGACGCTTGGCGTCGTCCTCGGCGCTGGGGTCGACCGCCACGGCGGTATCGAACGTATCGAGACGGATGAGTTTGTCGCCATAGGCGCTATCGGTAGTATCCATGGCGTTCCTTTGTCTGGCATGGGTTGCCGCGCGTACACGTGAGCAGTGCGGATATCGGTAAAGTACCATGATAGCCGCACTGCTCACGTGTACCGCTGAGTATTGTCGTTTACGACGCAGAAGGTAGAAGACGAAAGACGGACGGCGACCGTCTTCCGATCGCTGTCCGTGCTAGTCCACAATGACAAGGAATGTCGTGTAGAGACCCAGATGGAGCCTGTCGCTGTTGGCGATTTCCACGGGGGGATAGACTTTGCCGGGTTCGCGTTGGTCGCGCGGCGGCTCAATCACAATATCGCCGTCGCCCGCGCCCGATTCGAGCACTGTGCCGTTGGTCGATCCAAGGCCCTGGGCGTACCAGTGCTCACCCTCGAGCCAAATACGAAGATGCTCGCGCGAGGCGTCGGCGCCTACATCGGTGATGCTGGGCGAGGTTTTGGGCAAAGAACCAATCACGGTGCCGCGCGGATCGCGTGTGAGGGGATGGATTTGCATGTCGGCGCAGTTGTCGGCATGGGTTCTGAGCAGACCGAGGTTGGGAGCGACGGTGTGCGGCTGCTCCAGGCTGCTCATAAAGCCACGTCCGACGGTAGTTTCGGTGGTGCCAAAGTGCCCGCCCGTCTTGCTGTCGCAAAAGCGCTCGACGGTGGCCACGCCCTGAACAGGATCGGCGAGCGCCCCCGTTGCCACAAAGAGCATCAAGAAGAGCGTGCTTTTTTCGCGCACGGCATTGCCGTCAAAGTTGTCGATGCGATTGAGGGCATTTGCATATAGGCGGCTGTCCAGCTTGTAGCTGGCGAGAGCCGACATCATTTCGTTGGCGGCCGGACCGCGATAGTGCTCGGCGATTGCCTGATAGGCGGACTCGCCGCCGCCGAGCTTGCTGCAGATTGCCGCGGAAAGGTTGAGCGTGGTGACGGTAAAGTCGCTGTAGATGGCGGGCGCGCACTGGTCAGGCTTGCGATGGACGATGTAACGGGTGAGATACGAGCGGTTGGAAGAGCATTTCTCGAGCAGGGTACTGCCGAGATAAGAGTTTCCATTGATGAACATTCGGGCGATCTCGAGATGTTTAAGACCGCCGAACGAGCGAATATCGTTATAGAGGACCGAGCAAGGCGTCTCTGCTGCCACGGATACCTCCTTTGATTGCTTCCTAGCCAATATGGCGATAGGAATTAATGGCCCCCGGTGGGCGACGTATTAAATGGTTGCGCAATATATAGCGTAACCAAAGCAACATTATAGGCCACATGTTCGAAATTGCAGGAAGACCGAGAGATTTGGTTTGGATTGAACGGAAATCCCCCTCTGTCTTGATCTATAACAATTAGGGCCGATTTTACTCGTTAACTGTTACAGATTGAGACGTTTGTGAGCCGTGTCGACCGTTTGTCTCGATCTGTAACACGTAGAGGAAGATTTGCCCTGTAGATGTTACAGATTGAGACAATCAGCCAGGCCCGCCCCGTCCGCCTCGTCATCTGTGGTTTACGTGGGGGCATGCGAAGCACGGGTATACTAACCGGCGGCGAATCTGCTCCATCGCTTAGAGCTGCTGCGTCTGGACGGCGCGTGATAGGGCTGCCAAAGCGATCGCCAGCGTGCTGAGCAACGTCCTCTCTGTGCGCACCCGTTTTTGTATGTATTAGCGCACTACCAAGCACGCCCGCGCGGCCGCATGCCGTGCCCATAACGCGTGCAGATAAGGAACAACGACATATGCGTAATTCTGTATCCGACGTCACGGACGCCGAGATTCTGGACGAGACCCGCGAGGCCATGACCCAGGCTGCCTTCGATGCCGCCGATGAGGCCAATGCTGCCCAGGCCGTCGAGTCCGCTACCGAGAGCCTGCCCGCCTTTGACGAGCTGGGCCTCTCCGACGAGATGCTTCGTGCTATCGAGAACCTGGGCTACACGGCGCCGACGCCCGTGCAGGCCGGCTCGATCCCCGTGGTGCTCGAGGGTCGCGACCTGCTTGCCGCCGCTCAAACCGGCACCGGCAAGACGGCCGCCTTCTTGCTGCCGACCATGAACAATCTGGAGCACATTGCTCCGCCCAAACCCGTGCGCGAGCGCGGCGGCCGCAACCGCCGTCGCGGTGCCAAGAAGCCCGAGGGCAACGGCCGCGGCCCCGTGATGCTCGTCATCACCCCCACGCGCGAGCTCGCCCAGCAGATCGACGAGGTCGCGAGCAAGATCGCCGACGTCACCGGCCATGTCGCCGTGACCGTCGTGGGTGGCGTGAGCTACAAGCCGCAGACCGCGGCACTCAAGTACGGCTGCGATATCCTGGTCGCCACGCCGGGCCGTCTGGTCGACCTGATCGAGCAGGGCGCCTGCCACCTGAACGAGGTCAAGGTGCTGGTACTCGACGAGGCCGACCGCATGCTCGACATGGGCTTTTTGCCCGCCGTCCGCCGCATTGTGCGCGAGACGCCGGCCGAGCGCCAGACGCTGCTGTTCTCGGCGACGCTCGACGAGGAGGCCGTGGGCGAGATCACCGACCTGGTGAGCGATCCGGCTCGCGTGGAGATCGCGCCCGCCACGTCGACCGCCGACACCGTCGACCAGTTTGTGTTCCCGGTGTCCATCGAGGCCAAAAACAACCTGCTGCCCGAGTTCCTCAAGAAGGAGGGCCCGGAGCGCACCATCGTCTTTATGCGCACCAAGCACCGCGCCGACAGCTGCTGCCGTCGTCTGGAGCGTAAGGGCATCAAGGCCGCCGCGATTCATGGCAACCGCAGCCAGGCCCAGCGCGAGCGCGCGCTTTCTGCCTTCCGCGACGGCACCGTCGACGTGCTGGTGGCAACCGATGTTCTCGCCCGCGGCATCGACATTAGCGACGTGCGCTACGTCGTGAACTTTGACGTGCCGGCCGAGCCGACCGACTACATCCACCGCATCGGCCGCACGGGCCGTGCCGGCGAGCTGGGCTGGGCCATTACGTTTGTGACTGAGCAGGACGTCGATGAGTTCTACGAGATCGAGAAGCTCATGGACAAGACGGCCGATATTTACGAAGCCGGCGACCTGCACGTGGGTCCCAACCCGCCCGCCGTTGACCCCGAGCGCGATCCTGCCGCCTTTAAGGTGAAGAAGAAGACTAAGCGCGGCAAGTCCAAGAGCAAGAAGAAGCTTGAGCAGGCACGTCGCGACGGCAAGCGCAACGGCGATGACTACGGCGATGTGGCCGGTCGTTCCAACCGCGGTCGCGACGAGCGTCGCGGCGACGGCGAGCGTCCGAGTCGTCCCAAGCGCGGCGGCAAGGCCCGCGTGCGCGAGGGCGTTCAGGCTCGCGTGGATGAGGCCGTGGAGAGCGTGGCCCGCGAGGTGGCTGCCGAGGAGCGCGGCGGTGCTGTCGAGCAGGCCCCGCGTGGCAACCGTGCCGAGCGTCGTGCCAAGCAGTTCCAGGGCGAGGCACACCGCCGTCGTCGTGAGGACGAGGACCGCGGCGGTCGTCGCCGTGTTGAGCGCGAGGACGAGGGCCGCGGTTCGCGCGGTGGCAAGCGCGGTTCGGGTGACC
>URIJ01000123.1 GCA_900547835.1 uncultured Collinsella sp. | reverse complement strand
TCGAGCATATCGTCGAGCAGTTCCCCACGCCGTTTCATCTATACGACGAGGCGGGTATCCGCCGCAACATGCAAGAAGTGCGCGACGCCTTTGCGTGGAACCCGGGGTTTAAGGAGTACTTTGCCGTCAAGGCCAACCCCAACCCGGCCCTTATCTCAATTCTCAACGAATACGGCTGCGGCTGCGATTGCTCGAGCTATACCGAGCTCATGATCGCCCGCTCGCTGGGCATCACCGGCCATGACATCATGTTCTCGTCCAACGACACGCCGGCGGCAGACTTTGAGCTTGCCGACAAGCTGGGCGCCATCGTCAACTTCGACGATATCAGCCACATTGAGTTTTACGAGCGCGTCGCGGGACCCATCCCCAAGACGGTGAGCTGCCGTTTTAACCCGGGCGGCCTGTTCCAGCTTTCCAACGGCATTATGGACAACCCGGGCGATTCCAAGTACGGCATGACCACCGAGCAGCTCTTTGATGCCTTCCGCATGCTCAAGGCCAAGGGCGCCGAGGACTTTGGCATCCATGCCTTCCTTGCCAGCAACACCGTCACCAACGATTACTACCCCAAGCTCGCGCGAATCCTCTTTGAACTTGCCGTGCGCCTGGAGCGCGAGACCGGTGCACATGTCGCCTTTATCAATCTGTCCGGCGGTGTGGGTATCCCCTACCTGCCCGAGCAGCAGGCCAATGACATCCACGCCATCGGCGAGGGTGTACACGCGGCCTACGACGAGATCCTGGTTCCCGCCGGCATGGGCGATGTGGCGATCTGCACCGAGATGGGCCGCTTTATGATGGGCCCCTACGGCTGCCTGGTCACCAAGGCCATCCACGAGAAGCAGATCTACAAGGACTATATCGGTGTCGATGCAAGCGCCGTCGATTTGATTCGCCCTGCCATGTATGGCGCCTACCACCACATTACGGTAATGGGTCAGCCGGGCGGCGCCGACAAGGCCACAGCGTCCGTCACGAACACCTATGACATCACGGGCAACCTATGCGAGAACAACGACAAGTTCGCTATCGATCGCGAGCTGCCGCATATCGACATGGGTGACCTGCTTGTAATCCACGATACCGGTGCGCATGGCTACTCCATGGGCTACAACTACAACGGACGGCTGCGCTCGGCCGAGGTCCTGCTGCGCCCCGATGGCGCGGCCGACCTCATCCGCCGCGCCGAGCGCCCGGGCGATTACTTTGCCACGCTCGACGTGCTGCCGTGCGGCCGAGAGCTGCTGGCCAAGTCGCGCGCCGAAAGCGCCCGCCGTCGCGCCCAAGACGAGCGCCTGGCAGTCGCAGCTCAATGGAACAAACGCATCCAGATCGCGGAGGCGAAGGAGAAGAACATGGACATCCGCAATCTCGAGGGCTCAACCGTCGCCCTAGTTACGCCGTTTAAAAAGGACGGCAGTGTCGACTTTGACGCGCTCGAGCGCCTTATCGATTTCCACTTGCAAAATGGCACCGACGCCATTCTCACCCTGGGCACCACCGGCGAGAGCGCCACGATGACCGATGACGAGGACAACTCCGTCGTCGCCGCCGTGGTCAAGCAGGTCGCAGGTCGCATCCCCGTCATCGCCGGCTCGGGCTCCAACTCCACGCAGACGATGCTCACCAAATCGCTCACCTATCAGGGCCTGGGCGCCGACGGCCTGCTGCTCATCACCCCCTACTACAACAAATCCAACGAAGAGGGCATCTACCAGCACTTTAAGACCGTGGCCGATGCGGTGGACATCCCCTGCATCCTGTACAACATCCCCGGTCGCTGCGGCTGCGGTATCAGCGAGCGCAATGTCGAGCGCCTGGCCGCACACCCCAACATCATGGGCATCAAGGAGGCCTCGGGCAACGTCGCCTATGCCGCCAAGATCGCACACCTGCTGTCCGACGACTTCCGCATGTACTCGGGCGAGGATGCACTTACCGTGCCGCTCATGAGCTTGGGTGCCTCGGGCACCATCAGCGTGTGGGCCGACGTGCAGCCGCAACTCGTGCACGACATGTGCCGCGCCTACCTGGATGGTGACGTGGAGCGCGCCCGCGATATCCAGATTGCCGGCCAGCCACTCATCAACGCCCTCTTTAGCGAGGTCAACCCCATCCCCGTTAAGGAAGCGCTCGCCCAGATGGGCATGATCGAGGCAAACTACCGTATGCCGCTGTGCCCCATGGCAGACGACACGCGATCCGCACTTACCGATGCTCTGAAGGGAGCTGGTCTGCTTGATTAAGACCGTCATTATGGGAACGGGCCGCATGGGCTCGCTCATCCGCACCACCGCCGAAAGCATTGTCGATGCCGCCGGGCAGCCCGTTTTTGATATCGTGGCCCAGATTGGCTTCGATTTGAGCGAGCTCGAGAACGCACCGGCTGCCGATGTGATTATCGACTTCTCGAACATCGCGACCTTCGACGCTGTCGTCGCCTATGTCGAGCGCACGGGCGCGGCGTTGGTCTCAGGCACCACAGGCTACACCCCCGAGCAGATGGACCGCCTGCGTGAGCTGGGCCAGAACACCCGCGTTATGCACTCGGGCAATTACTCCATCGGTATCGCAGCCCTGCGCCATCTGGTAGCGCAGGCTACACGCGAGCTGCCCGGCTTTGACTGCGAAATCGTCGAGACGCACCACAACCAAAAGGTCGACGCCCCCAGCGGCACTGCCAAGCTGCTGCTCGACGCCGTCGTCGAAGCTGAACCCGAGGCAGGCTACCACCCCGTCTATGGCCGCGAGGGCATGTGCGGAGCACGCGATCCCAAGGAAATCGGTATGCACTCGCTGCGCGGCGGCACCGTCGCCGGCGTGCACGAGGTGAGCTTCTTTGGCCAGGATGAGGAAGTCACGCTTACGCACCGCGCCACGAGCCGCCAGATCTTCGTCAACGGCGCCCTTGCCGCCGCCCAGAAGCTCGTCGTCCGCGACCCCGGCTTCTACACCTTCGACCAGGTCATGTTTGCCTAACCAGTTATCAACCGTTCCCACGCAAAGGAGAAACAGCATATGAGCAACGCAGCCGAGATGGATGCACAGGAGATTATCAACTACATCGCCACCGCGCCCAAAAAGACGCCCGTCAAGCTGTACGTGCGCGAGAAGCCGGGCATGAAGGTTGCCTGGGGCGACGCACATGTCTACGGCGGCCGTCGCGGCAAGACCGTCTTTGGCGACTGGGACGAGCTCAAGACCATCCTGGACGCCAATGCCGATTCCATCGATTACTACGACGTTGAAAACGATTGCCGCAACTCCGCCGTGCCCATGCTCGACCTTAAGGGCATCCACGCCCGCATCGAGCCGGGCGCGATCATCCGCGACCGCGTCGAGATTGGCGACCGTGCCGTCATCATGATGGGCGCCATCATCAACATCGGCTCCGTTATCGGCGAGGGTTCCATGATCGATATGGGCGCCGTGCTGGGCGGTCGCGCCACCGTGGGCAAGAACTGCCACATCGGCGCCGGCACCGTGCTGGCAGGCGTTGTGGAGCCCGCCAGCGCCACGCCCGTCATCGTCGAGGACGATGTCATGATCGGCGCCAACGCCGTGGTCTTGGAGGGCGTGCGCGTGGGCAAGGGCGCTGTCGTGGCTGCCGGTGCCGTGTGCGTCGAGGACGTCCCCGCCGGCGCCGTCGTGGCCGGCATTCCCGCCCGCGTCATCAAGATGCGCGACGAGAAGACCGACAGCAAGACCGGCCTGGAAGAGGGCCTGCGCCAGCTTTAATAGTTACGGCGTTTTACCAAACGCCGTAACGGCCCGACGCTGCAAACGCCCCTAAGCGGCAATCTGACGTTCAATCGTCGGTCGCGTACCCAAAGTACGCTTCCCTCCTCTTTCACGTCACCTTGCTCGCTTAGGGGCGTTTTCGCTGACGTGAGCTCAACCTGCGGCGCAATGTCAGCCACCAAGCCGAAAACAAAAAAGGCCGAAGTCCCAAAAGGCTTCGGCCTTTGTTTTTTGCAACGTCCAAGAGCAGTTTATCGATTCTCAATACTTCCGATGTTCTTGAGCTCGATGGAGATGAGGCCGTTGGGCTCGTTGACAAACTCGATGTACTCAGAGTTCGAACCCATCTCGGCCGGGAAGCTGATCTCGATGCCCGTGTCGGTACGGATCTTGTGGTTGCGCACCGCCGCGCGTTCGACCTGCTTGCGCTCCACGGGCACACGCTCAGGCACCTTCTCCTCAGTCAGTGCCGCGCGCACGCTCTCCTTGATAACTGGTTCGTCCTCAAAGACCTCATCGACGATATCCCAAGGCGGCAGCTCCTCGTCATCCTCGACTTTCTCGGCAACGGCAGCCTTAACCTTGGCGAGCGCCACGGCCGTGTTGGCACCGTGCTCCTCGGCGACTTCCTCGACCACACGCGTCACGGTGTCGATGACCTCCTTGCCCGATACCCCCGTGTCGCACTGCAGCAGGCCATCGGGAATGAGCATGCGATCCTCGCCGGCAATCTTGCGCTTCTTATCCACATAGCCGATCTCCATGGTGCTTGCACGCACGATTGCATAGCTCGGCACCTTTTGCGAGGGATTCGGCAGAATGGCGTAGTGGCGCGCAATGTCGTTGCGCACCTCGCCCTCTTCGCGACCCACCTCGTGCATAAAAGCCTGCTTGGAGCCCAGCAGCATCACGGCAAACCAGCGGGCATCCTCATCGTCATCAAAGTCCGCCACAAGCACGTCAGTGGACTCGGCTTTCTCGGCCTTGGTAAGTTCGGAAGAGATGAACTCCGCAATCTGCTGAGACAGATCCACGAACTCACGCTCACCAAAGAAATAGCCCTTGAGCTCGCCGCCGAATGCGGAGTTCTCGGCAAACGTGGCACGCTTGTTATCAGCCGAGGTACGAGCGCGCCGCAGGTGCGTGGTTACGAAATTACGCACGGTGCGGCTCTCGATATCGAGCTCGCGCTGGCTCATAACGTTGACGGCAGAGTCAAAGTCCAGGATATGCAGAATCGCGTGATTGATTTTCATATACGGCATTCCGTTCTAGATCGATTTCGGCACGAACCAGTATAGCGGTCGATCCCGCCCCAGGCGCATCGAAGATTGGTGCATCGGGGACAGGTTGCTTTGCACCAATGGTTAGCGCAGGAGCTCGGACTGCCAAGCCTCGAGCTGTTCTGCCAAGCTCTTGCCGGCAGCGGGCATGTCGATCTGGGGACGTTTGGGCAGAAGCGCACACTTAAGAATCGCAACGATAGTCTGCGAGACAAAGCGTCGCGTATCCTTGTCAAAGCCTTGCGCAGCCTGGAGCATCACGGGCAGGCTCTCGCGCAGATTCCCAGCGATATCCGCAAACCGCTCAGCACCCGTAGCCTCAAGCACGGAGAACAACGCATCTACAAAACGCTCGCGCTCGTTAGGCGACACCGCAAGCAGCATCTCGCGAATGGAGCCATCAACGTATCGAGCACCGGCGGACAGGCGCTCACAGTACACGAAGTCGCGACCATCAACCACCCAGCTAAAGGGATTATGCTGAAGCAGGCTGAACTCGGTGCTCTCAACGATGGCATAGTCCTCCTGTGTCTCGAACATCATGCCAAAGATCGACGACCGAGGTAGCGTCTTGTCGATTCGACCGGATAGATCGGCGAAGGCGTTGCCGCTCAGAAACTCCTCGACGAAGCCCGGACCATCATGGGAATACGCCCGTTCGATTCGCTCACGGGCGACATCGGGGCACATCGCCGCACCGTACACCGCAAGGTTTCCACCCTTGGAATGACCTCCGCACAAAAGCGGCCCGTCAATCGCATCCGCCGCCTCGTCTACATAACGCGCCGCGGATTCCTGGGCCGGCACAGGACACCGGAACGCCATGTTAAAGTCCTCTTTCCAGCCCACAATCGTGCTGTCGGTCCCCCGGAAGGCAAGATAGCTAAACCCCGCCGGAAATCGGAACGTCATGGCCGCAAACTGCTCCGTTGTCTCGGCATCACTCACGCTACGATAGCCGCAAACACGAACGCCACGGTAGCGAGGGCTTGCTGCCACAGCCTCCAACAGGGCACGGCTCCCCTCCGGATCCCACAGGTCGCCAATCATGTCTTGGTAGCACTCGGCGCGCAGCAGCTCGCGTACGTCTAGGCCCTGCCAGTTCGTCAGCTCCGCCATATCACCCGGCAAACGCAAATAGGACAACCACGCAAAGACCAGGCTATCCACCGCGCAGAACGGCCGTTCCTCAAACGGATCAAACGCCGTCTGGGCATAGGTCAAAAAATTAGGCGAATCCGACATGGCCCTC
>URIJ01000122.1 GCA_900547835.1 uncultured Collinsella sp. | reverse complement strand
ATGATCGCGGTGATTTACGGCGATGGAGAAGAGGGCTTCATTTCCGTTCCGGTGTCAGGGCCCCAAGCTGGCGCGACACCCGCATCTGTTGGCATGGCTTCCGCTGTTCCTTCTGGAGCCTTGCGATGAGCGCGGGGGAGTGCGGCGCCATGTCCACAGGCTCTTTTGGCAATGCGAAAGCGGGGAAGGTTCCCGATTTGAGCTGGTTTAGAAGGCGTCAGCTTCGCGCACTCGCAGTAGTTGCGGCCGTTGTCTTGGTTGCCGAGGGGGCATCGCTTGTCGGCGATTTCAGCTTTGGATATGCCTTGGGTTCGGTACCCGCTGCCCTTGCATGGATGCTGCAGAACTTTTGCCCTACGCCATCGTCGTTAGGACAGCTGGGCATAATTGCCACGCAGGTGGTTTCGACGGTGTTCGATTCCATCGCCGCTACGATGCTCGCGGCCTTGCTGGGTATCGTTCTTGCGGTGCTGGGATGCTCGAGCGTCGGTGTCGAAAACGGCATCGTGCGCGGTGTCATCCGCATCTTCGCCAATATCTTTCGCAATGTTCCCATGATTGCATGGGCGCTGCTGTTGCTCCTTTCGTTCAAGCAAAACGAGTTCACGGGCTTCCTCGCGCTCTTTTTGGCGACGTTTGGCCAGATTACGCGCTTTTTTCTGGACACGCTCGACGAAATCCCTTGCGGCCCCATCGAGGCGTTGCGCAGCTGCGGAGCAAGCTTTTGGCAGATTGTCTTTCAGGCGGGTCTGCCGCTTGCCGTTGCAGAGCTTATGAGCTGGACACTCTATATGGTCGAGACCAATATTCGCGAGGCCACGTTGGTGGGCTTGCTTACCGGTACGGGTATCGGCTTTGCCTTCAACCTGTACTACGCGTCTTTTCGGTATGACTGCGCTGGCCTTGTGATTCTTGTGACCATTGTTTTGGTGCTCGTGGTCGAGGCGATTTCCAACGCAGCTAGAAGGTCGATGATCTAATGGATACTTTTGAGCTGACTCCCGCCACGGCCGGTGCGATCGAGCGTTCGCACGCTGGGCATATTCGTCTCGTGTCTCGCCGGGGGCGCAACTATTCTGTCGTGCTTACGCTGGGCATTCTGTGCCTCTTGACGGTCGTTACGTTTGTGCGCATGGATTTTGGCACGGTTGACCTTGGCCGCGCACTCGCTCAAACCTGGTCTGATTTCTGCGCCATGATGTTCCAACCAGCGCTTGATCCGCCGTTGGGAGCTGCGCATTTTAGCTGGGCAAAGGTTGCCGAGAGCACGTTGGTCACCATTGCGGTTACCGTGCTGTGCACCATCATCTCGGCCATCATCTCGTTTTTCTTGGCGTTGGCGGCATCCGAGAACCTCTCGAATCCGCTCGTTTCCAATGCGGTCAAAGGATTCGTTGCTATCATCCGAGCGATTCCAACGATTCTGTGGGTACTCGTCTTCACGGTGGCCATCGGCCTTGGATCCGAGGCGGCGGTGCTGGGAATTTCCTTCCATTCCATCGCGTATCTTACCAAGAGCTACTCGGAGTCGATTGAAGAAATCGATGCAGATGTAATCGAGGCACTCTCTGCGAGCGGTGCCAGCTTCTGGCAGATTGTGTTCCAGGCCATCTGTCCGGCAACCATTACCAAACTGCTCTCATGGACATTTATTCGCTTTGAGATCAATTTTGCCAACGCGGTTGCCGTGGGCGCCTTCGCGGGCGCGGGCGGTATCGGCTTTCAGCTGTATCAGGCAGGCAACTACTACTACAACCTGCACGAGGTGGGCGTGATTGTCTATGTATGCCTGGCTGTGTCGTTTGCACTCGAGTTCATCTCGGTTCGCCTTCGTCGCCGTTACATCATCGACTCGGATAACTAAGGAAAGATTTGCATGCTAACAAGAAGAGAGAGGACCGAGGTCCTGGTTGAGAGCGGCCCTGCGCTTGCGCTCGAACTGGCGGGCCTGGTCGAGGCCGCCGCCCCTGCCGAAGATATTGTGCCGGCGCACCAGGGCCTTGTGATGTGTCAGGTGCGCGAGACGGCTCGCAACAGCCGCTTTTATCTGAGCGAGGTGCTTGTTACCGAGAGCCGCGTGCGCATTGGCGAGGCCGATGGCCTGGGCGTGCTTATGGAAACCGATGCCGCGCATGCTCGTGCGCTCGCGGTAATCGATGCCGCTTATGCAATGGATCCGGCGCCGGCTTGTTTGGCGGAACTCGAGCGCCGCGTCGAGGAGGCGCGTGCTGCCATGTTTGAGCGCGTGGCTGCACAGGATGCTCTCACCTATGTGTCGCGTGTCGAGTTCGATGAAATGTCTGGCCAGGACATGAGTGTTCAGGCGGTGGTCAAATGAACGAGCAGGATGAGGTTTTCGATCGCGATCCGTCCCTTGACGAGCGCGCCTTCGAGCTGCAGGGAACGTTTCGTACGGTTCTGGACTGCATGGCGCGCCCCGGCGAGGTTTGCCGCCTATCCGTCACGGATGCCTATGAGGTCGAGGCGAAGCGCTGTGGCCTATTCCCCGCGACGTTGATGTTGGCGGACATGCTGCTCGATAGCGGTACGACTTTTTGCATGGCGACCACGGGCTTTGAGCGTGCTGCCCGGCAGATCGCGAGTCGAACGCACGTGACTCCTGCGGCTCCGAGCGAAGCTGCGTGCGTGATCGTTCCGGAGGCTTTTCGAGATGAGGGCGCGGCGAGTGCAATCGCTGCGCTTACGGCGGGGACGCTTGAACAGCCGCATCGCGGCGCGACGGTTATCGTCGAGTGCTCGGTGCTTTTGGGACTGGATGCGCAGGGTTTGCGCGTCGGCTCCGCTTCGCACGCGTGTACCAAGAGCTCCTGGGAGCTCGGTGGCCCCGGCGTTGACGGCACTTCGCACTTCTCGTGCGATCGCGGCGATGTCTTGCGCTCGCGTATTGCGCGTCTGGACGAGTTTCCCTGCGGCATCGACCTGATGTTTGTAGACGGGTTTGGCCATATCGCCGCCGTTCCCCGTTCCAGCGCTTGCAGGGAGGTTGAATCATGGGATATGTAGCCGTTTCCGGCGGCGAGCAGGCAATCGCCGCATCGCTTGAGCTGCTTGAGCGCGAGCGCGTTGCGGGTGGCCGCGCGCTCGATCCCGCACTCATCATCGAGGCCATGCCGGATGCGGTCGAGCAGGTGCAGTCTGAGGGCTCCGTTTGGGCTCCCGAGGTTGCTGCAATCGCCCTCAAGCAGGCGTCGGGTTCTATCGAGGAGGCCGTCTTTTTGGTGCGTGCCTACCGTTCCACCCTCGAGCGCCTCTATACATCGCGTGTGATCGATACGGGCGAGATGCACGTTTCGCGCCGCATCTCCGCGGCCTTCAAAGATATCGAGGGCGGACAGATTTTGGGCGCGACCCGCGATTACAGCCATCGCCTTATCAATTTTGATCTAAGCGAAGAGACCGATGCCGATGTCCGTGCCGCGCGCGCTGTCATCGATGAGCGTCTGGATGAAGCGGCCGAGGCCTTTTATGGCGTGGCCGAGACCACGCCTCTCGATTGTGTGCCCAAGGTGTGCGATTACCTGCGCCAGATCGGTATGATCCGCCCGGTTGCTATCGACGACACCGAGCCCGTCGATATCACCAAGACCCCGCCTTTCACGCCGGCGCCGCGCAGCGTTATCCTGCAGGCCCTCTCGCGTGGCCTCACGCAGGCGGTTGTCGCCATCGGGTACGCGGCCATTCGCGGCTTTGGCATTTCCCATCCCACGGTGGGCGAGCTTCGCCGCGGCAGCGTGCCGGTGACGATTGATGCCCCCGGAACCGATCCCTCTCAGGCTTCTGCCGACGACGCGTACTATCTGGGAGCACTCCCGGTCTGTGAGGTCGAAAGCCTGATCGCCAACGACGAGGTGACCGAGACGGGCGAGCATGTGAACGCGCTCGATGTGGGCTACGGCCTCGTTACCGGCAGCGACGAGAGCAAGGCCATCGCCATGAGCGTCCTCGACCATTCGCTGCGCGTCGACGACGTTCGCTACCCCACACAGGATCAGGAGTTCGTGCTCTATCACATCGACGGTGTGGAAGCCACGGGCTTTATCAGCCATCTCAAGCTGCCGCACTACGTGACGTTCCAAAGCAAGCTCGATGCAGCCTTGCGCTCTATGAATCACGCCGAGGGACAGAAGGAGGACGGTTCTCGTGCAGCGCAACTATAACTTTGCCTTTTTGGACGAGGGCTCCAAGCGCGAGATTCGCCGCGCCATCTTGAAGGCCGTCGCCATTCCCGGATACCAGGTGCCGTTCGCCAGCCGCGAGATGCCCATCGGCCGCGGCTGGGGTACGGGTGGCCTGCAGGTCACGTTGTCGTGCATCGGTCCCGATGACGTGCTCAAGGTAATCGACCAGGGCTCGGACGCGAGCGTCAATGCCGTGTCTATTCGCAGCCTCGTGCACGAGACTACCGGCGTCGAGACCACCACGTCCACGGCGGACGCGACGCTCATCCAGAGCCGTCACCGTATCCCTGAGCGTCCGCTGCAGCGCGAACAACTCATGGTGCTGCAGGTTCCCATGCCAGAGCCCCTGCGCACCTACGAGGCGCGCGAAAGCGTGACGCGCCGTCTGCATGCCGAAGCTGAGTACACCGGGGCATATCTGGAGCTTTTTGAGCAGATCGTGCGCTATGGCTCCACGACTACCGGTGCCGACCATCCCGTGATGGTGCAGGATCGCTACGTTATGGCGCCGAGCCCTATTCCGCGTTTCGACAATCCCAAGCTCAACGATGCCGAGAATCTCTTTTTGTTTGGCGCCGGTCGCGAGAAGAAGATCTATGCCGTGCCGCCCCATACCAAGGTGGAGTCGCTCGCCTTCGAAGACCATCCCTTTGTGCGCGAGGATTTTGAAGGTAAGCGCTGCTGCATCTGTGGGGCGACGGGCGTCTATATGACTCAAACCATCGATCCCGTTACGGGCAAGAAGGCATGGCAGTGCTCCGATACCGATTATTGCGCAGAGCGTCTCGAGGAGGGCGGAAGCGATGAGTAAAGGCACGACGATGCTTCCCGCTACGGTTCATCATGAATTTAAGGATAAGGCTCCGGTTTTGTCCGTTCGCCATCTGGCCAAGCGTTTTGGCGTCGGCTGTGACTACTGCCGCGACCCGCATGCCAAGCTCGAGCGCAACATCTGTCCTGTATGCGGCACGGTGCACGCGGTGCGCGACATCTCGCTCGAGGTGCATCGCGGTGAGATTCTGGGCATTGTGGGCGAGTCTGGTTCGGGCAAGTCGACGCTCATGCAGTGCCTCTATTTCGACCAGGAGCCCACGGCGGGCGATATGCGTGTCGCTGCATATGATGGGGGCAAAGGCAACTGCTTTGACCTCTCTCGCCAGCAAAAGCGCCTTATTCGCGATGAGATTTTTGGCATGGTTTACCAAAACCCTTACCTGGGCCTGCGCATGAACTTCTCGAGTCTTTCCAATATCGCCGAGAAGCAGATCGCTGCCGGTATCCGTGACGTTTCCTCCATGGTCGATCGCGGCCGCGAGCTGCTTGATCGCGTGAACATCCCCTTGCGTCGTGAACAAGATCCACCGCGCGCGTTTTCGGGCGGTATGCAGCAGCGCGTGCAGATTGCCAAGGCGCTTTCCAACCGTCCTCCGCTGCTGTTCTTGGACGAGGTCACCACCGGTTTGGACCTTTCGGTTCAGGCGCGCGTGCTTGATCTTATCCTCTCGCTGCGTCGTGACCTGGGAGTCTCGATGGTTGTGGTGAGCCATGACCTGGGCGTGATTCGCCTGCTTGCCGATCGCACTATCGTGATGCTCGACGGGCAGGTCATCGAACATGGCTTGACCGATCAGATCATGCAAGATCCGCAGCACGCCTACACCCAAGAACTCGTCTATTCGCTTCTTTAGGAGGTTCGCCGATGTACGTCATCCGCAACGGAATCATTGTTCAGCCCGACCGCCTGCTCTTTGGCTATGAGCTTGTGGTCGAAGACGACAGGATCGCCGCAATTCAACGCCAAGGCAAATTCGATGCGACCGCCGCGGGAGCCGGCGTTATCGATGCTCATGGTGGCTATGTCACGCCTGGTCTTGTGGATATCCATTCCGACCATATCGAGACCGTTATCTCGCCGCGCCCGACGGTGCTCATGGACTTCTCGACGGCATTGTTCGAGGCCGAGCGTGAGCTCATCGCCCATGGCATCACCACAATGTATCACTCGCTTTCGGCATATGCGCAGGACATCATGGACGCCAAGCCGGTCCGGCGCTGGGAGAACACCGAGAAAATCATGGCGCTTATCGCCGGCCGCAAGCGCACCGAGGGACGAAACGCCCATCTGATTCGTCATCGCCTGCA
>URIJ01000121.1 GCA_900547835.1 uncultured Collinsella sp. | reverse complement strand
TAGCCATATTCGAGATATTCGATCCTATCCATCCACTCGGCAGCGAGCACGAAGGCGAAGGCTTCGTCGGTGATGAAGATTCCGGGCGTCAACTCGTTAATATGCTCGTAGGGAAGATTTTGCCCAAGAATGTGGCAAACGACGCCTTTGGTACGAATTCGCTCAAATTCGAATACAACCGCGATATCGATAGTCTTAAGCATATCGGACGGAATGCCGCAGTCGGTAAGGGCCTGTCGTATGCGCGCAACACGTTGCTGGGTGGAGATGCCTTGTGCGCCTATCTGGTAGTCGTGCCGCGCAAGAGACTGAACCAAATTCTGGGGTGCATGATGGACAAGCCATGCGGTTTTATGCGAAATGAGAACAGGGGTATCCATTGAGGGCCTCTCGCTCTGAGCCGGTATCCAACTCTTATGTCCGTTGAAGTGGGGAAATATACCGGATGTGAGTAAATCAACTCACTCATGCTGTGAGCTCAATCCAAACATGTACGTCCGCCTCCAAAGATGTCGAAAAATGCCGTTTTTGGAGGGTGACGTACATGTTTTGGATCCCTGGCATTCCAGCAATGCCATGTCAGCATCCGCTGCCAACCGTTTACCGAGCAATAGGGTCGCAATCGGCGCTGAACATGTACTATGTACGGGCATTGTCCAAATCCGTAATCCAAAGGACCCCATCTTGCCCGTCGTCGCCGCTATGACCATTACCTCACATGCCTCGGATGCCATGGTCGCTATTCCGTTTTGGCTCGAGATGTTCGCCGTTGTCGCTGCATCGATCTCGGGTGTACTGGTTGCGCGCGAGCACAAACTCGACCTGGTGGGTGCAGTTGCGCTCGCGGTGGTTTGCGGCCTGGGCGGCGGTCTTTTGCGCGATATGACGCTGCAGGTGGGCAACGTCTACATCCTCAACCAGCCGATGGCGCTCCCGCTTTCCATTGCCACGGCAGCCATCATCTATATTTTCCCGGCAATCGTCGACAAACCCGAAAAACTCATTCCCCTGCTCGACATCATCTCGGTCGGCATCTACGCCGCCACCGGAGCAGACAAGGCGCTTGTCTACGGCTTTGCGCCGGCGGTGTGCATCATGATGGGCTTTTTCACCGCGGTGGGCGGCGGCATGCTGCGCGACGGCTTTATGGGCGTGGTTCCGGGTATTTTCCAACGTACTAACTTTTATGCCATCGCCGCCATCGCCGGATCGACAAGCTATGTGTGTCTCGTTATGAGCGGCATCATGAGCAATGTCGCCGCGCTGGTCGTATGCGTTGTCGTGACCATGGGTCTGCGCTGGCTCTCGCTGCGCTTTGACATCAAAAGCCCCACCGAAGAAGATATCGCGCGCTTCTTGCACCGTAAAAAGTAGACAGCACGGCACGACCCTTCGAAATGCAACCGAGAGGTTCTTTTAGAGCGCCCACGCGTTGGGTACCCTGTTAGATATATGCCGAGTATCTAACGAAGGATTCACTATGCCCTGCAATCAATTCCCGTTGACCCAGCGCCGTAAAGCATGGGGCCGCATCACCATCCTATTCGCGCTCATCGCGCTGGCGATCACCGTGCTTCCCACGGCGTCGTTCGCCGGCACGGACACCGCAGGCAACGTACTTGCGACCGACAATGACGCCAATCCGTCCGGCGTTGAGGGTGACCTGTACTGGGCCGGTCAGGCCCTCAACTTGGATGATGTGTCCATCGACCGCGATATCATCGCCGCGGGCGATACCCTCTCTATCCGCGACTGCACGGTGGGTGGCGCCGTCCGCTTGGCGGCACGCACTATCGATATCGCCAAGACCACGGTTGACGGCAGCGTTACGGTTGCCGGCCAGCACATCATCCTCAACACCGATAGCACTGCCAGTTGCTTCTACGCAGTGGGCGAGACGGTCGCCCTGCGCGGCTCCGTCAAGTCGGCAGCGCTCGCGGGCGACACGGTGACTATCGACGGCACCGTCAAGGGCGATGTCGAGGTTTGGGCCGACAAGCTCATCCTGGGCAAGAACGCCCACATCACCGGCACCGTGAACGCGCACGTCTCCGAGGACCCAGAGCGCGCCGCGGGAGCCGAGGTCGGTGCCCTCAAGATCGACCGCACCGAAAACGAGGATACTTCCACCGTTAACGATGTCATCGGCGGTATCGTCGCCGCGGCACTCTCGACCTGCTTTGTCGCTCTGCTGCTCGAGCTCGTCTTTCCGCGCGCGACCGCCAGCGCCGCCGGCATGCTCCACCAGCGCTCCATGCCCCTGTGGGTGAGCGGTCTTCTGGGCACGATTGCTATCGTCCCCGCCGTCCTACTGCTGATTATCTCTATCGCTGGTCTGTCGCTTGCCGGAACCCTCTTGTGCGGCGTTATCGGCATCGCGTTGATGTCGAGTGCCTTTGCGGGGTGCGCGATCGCCCGCATGGTTGGACACAACCAAAACCGCTACGCCATGGCAGCCGTGGGCGGCGTAATCGCAGGCGCCCTCACGGGGCTTCCCCTCGTAGGTGACTTCATCAGCGGCGTGGCCTTTGTCTTTATGCTCGGTTACATCATCCAAATCATCTGGCGCAACGCCCGCGTCAAGCCGCAGCAGCCGGCTAACACGCCAGGACTCCCCACCGCTTAGCCGCCAACCACCACAAAGGGACCAGGCACCTTTGTGGTGGTGCAGACCAGCTCAGTCCCTATGCACAAAAAGGGCGCCGACCATTACGGTCGACGCCCTTTCTTGTTAGACGCTATAAAGTCCAGCGCTTATTTGTTGACCTGGCCGGCGCGGACGGCGGCCTTCTTGCGGTCGGTGGCGTTGAGCAGGCGCTTGCGCAGGCGGATGTTCTTGGGGGTAATCTCAACCAGCTCGTCGTCGGCGATGTACTCCAGCGCCTCCTCCAGCGAGAAGGTGCGGGGCGGCACCAGCTGGACGGAGATATCGGAGGTCGAGGAACGCTGGTTGCCCAGGTTCTTGGTACGGGCGATGTTGACGACCATGTCGCCAGCCTTGCTGCGCTCGCCCACGATCATGCCCTCGTAGCACTCGGTGCCCGGCTCAACAAACAGCTGGCCGCGCTCCTGCAGCGTGCCCAGGGCGTAGGCAACCGCCTTCTCGGTGGTCATGGAGATCATGGCGCCGTTCTGACGGTTGCCGATCTCGCCGGCGTAGGGACCGTACTCCAGGAAGGTGTGGTAGAACACGCCCTCGCCGTGGGTGACGTTCATGATGCGGTTCTTAAGACCCATGATGCCGCGGGTCGGGATCTTGAACTCGAGGTGCGTCACGATGCCCGAGGTATCCATGCTCGTCATGATGCCGCCGGAGGTACCGAAGACCTCAACGACCTTGCCCGAGTACTCGTCCGGGCACTCGACGACGGCCTGCTCGACGGGCTCCATCTTGTTGCCGTTCTCGTCCTTCTTAAACAGAACGCGGGGACGGCCGACCTGGAACTCAAAGCCCTCGCGGCGCATGGACTCCATCAGGACGGACAGGTGCAGGATGCCGCGGCCCGAGACCTCGACGCCGCTCTTGTCCTCGAGCTCCTCGATCTTCATGGTCACGTTGTTCTCGGCCTCGTTGAACAGGCGCTCCTTGAGCTGACGGGCGCCCACGATGTCGCCGTCGCGGCCGACAAGCGGGGAGGTCGAAGCCTCAAAGACGATGGACAGGGTCGGCGGGTCGATCTCGATGGGCTCGAGCTCGACAGGGTTCTCGGGATCGGTGTAGACATCGCCGATATCGGTGCGGTCGATACCCACGACAGCGGCGATGTCGCCGGCGCCGACTTCCTGGCACTCGGTACGGCCCAGGTAGTCGAAGGTAAAGAGCTGCTTGACGGTGGCGGTAGCGCTGGAGCCGTCGTTCTTGACAACCAGGATCTGGTCGCCCTGGTGGATGGCGCCAGAGTACACGCGGCCGATACCGATGCGGCCGACGAAGTTGGAGTGGTCGATGGTCACGCACTGCATGGCCAGCGGGGCGTTCTCGTCAACCTCGGGCGCGGGCATGTCGTCGATAATCATATCGAGCAGCGGGTACATGTCCATGTTGCCGTCGTTGGGGTCAAGACGGGCAAAGCCATTCATGGCGCTGGCGTAGACCACGTGCTCCATGGCGAACTCAAGCTGGTCGTCGGTGGCGCCCAGGTCGGCCATGAGGTCCAGGCAGTCGTTGTAGGCCTTCTCGGGGTTGGCGCCCGGACGGTCGATCTTGTTGATGACGATCATGATCTTAAGGCCGGTGTCGATAGCGTGACGCAGCACGAAGCGGGTCTGGGGCATGGGGCCCTCAAAGGCGTCGACCAGCAGCAGGGCGCCGTCGGCCATACGCAGCACGCGCTCGACCTCGCCGCCAAAGTCGGCGTGGCCCGGGGTGTCGATGACGTTGATCTTGACGTCCTTGTACTCGATAGAGATGTTCTTGGCGAGAATCGTAATGCCGCGCTCGCGCTCCTGGTCGTTGGAATCCAGGACGCGGTCCTCGACCTGCTGGTTGGCACGGAAGGCGTCCGTGGCACGCAGGAGCTTGTCGACCATCGTCGTCTTGCCGTGGTCGACGTGGGCGATGATGGCGATGTTCCTCAGATTGTCTACGCGCATGTAGTTCCCCTATCTTCTATCCATATACAAACGGCACGCGTATGCGGCCCGCCCAGCGATACAACGCTCAGCGGGAATATTGAGCCTTTTACCGAAAACTCGTTTATTTTAGCGATTTTAGATGAGAGGGGTTTCCTCACCTGCAGGTTCAGGGTCGCTCCACATAAAACCATCGCCGGCGCCCATGCCCTCATACAGCACATATGCCGAAAAACCACTCTCGAGCGTGGTTTCGAAGAAGCTCACGAGCAGAGCATCGTGATAGCCGCCGTCAATCTCGACGCAGCCGGTGTAGCCGATGGCATAGCGAGCGATACGGCCCAGGCCCTCGTCCTTAAGACCCATCTTGTGCTCGGAGATAAAGTTGGTGGCCGCCTCGAGGCACGCCTCTTCGCCATCCTCATCGAGCGCCGCCAGATAACGGTTGGAAGCGGCGTCCTCAATTGCCACGACCACGCCAGGGTTTTCACCGGCGGCAAGGTCGTCCAAGAACGCGCCGATCAGATCGCACACCATGGCGTCGAGCTCGGCGGAGACGTTACCGGCGTCCTGCATATCCTGTGCCATCTTTAGACCTTCCCATCGAGTCTGGCGTCGTTACAGTTCTTGTGCCTCGGCAGCGATCTTGGCGGCAGCGTCGCGGGCGCGCATCATATCCATCGCGCGCTTGTCGAGTACCTTGATCTGACTGGTCAGCATTACCGCATCGACCACACCCCAGATCACCAGGCCCGTAGAGATCGAAAACCCAAGCGCACCAACTGTACCACGAAGGCGCGAACAGATTGCCGCGACAAGGACGGAGACGACAACCATCTTGATAAACGAGCCGCGGCGCTCGCGAAGCGTGCGGGCCTGCGTCACATAGGCAATGCGAGCCGCCTCAGAAGCCTCCGAGCGCATCTGGGCCTCGCGCGCAATGGCCGCCGCCTCAGCCGACATACCGCCGGCCATCAGCGAACGCTCCGCAGCCTGGACGCCCCGCATTTAGAAGTCATCGGGGGAGAGCGTATGGACGAACTCGTCGAACTTCTCGAACTCCTGCTCGTCGTCGACATCCTCGGCGTGGGTGGAAACAGTGCCCAGGCGATTCATGATGTCGTCCTCCACAAACATGGGGGCATTGCTGCGCACGGCAAGGGCAATGGCGTCACTGGGGCGGGCGTCGATCTTGCGCTCGCCACCATCGGCCAGCACGACGATCGTCGCGTAGAACACCGGCGGCTCGGCGCGAACGATCTCGATGCGCTCGAGCTTGGCGCCCAGGGCGTCAACGGTATCGAGCAGCAGGTCATGGGTAATCGGGCGCTCGGCGCGGCCGCTATCGATGCCGCGGCTGATGGCAGCAGCTTCAAACGAACCAGTCTGAATGGAAAGGGAGCGCAGTGGCGCGGGCGAGTCCGATTTGCTGCTGCGCTCACGAAGCACGATAAGCGATGGCACGGGACCGGCGGCCATGACGATGGTCTCTATGTCGACACGAACCATGGAACACCTCCGGTACGTAGCGGTTAACACGCGGCAGCTCCACCGCATTGAATAGCTATACTACCCAATCTTTCGCACAGCACACAAAACCAAAATGAGATTTATCGCAGACAAGAAAAAAGCCCCGAGGCAACGCCTCAGGGCTCTTCACAGTTTTGATGGTGGACCTGACAAGATTCGAACTTGTGACCTCCCGGTTATCAGCCGGACGCTCTAACCAACTGAGCTACAGGTCCATCATGGTGGAGGTTAGGGGGATCGAACCCCTGACCTCAGGCTTGCAAAGCCCGCGC
>URIJ01000120.1 GCA_900547835.1 uncultured Collinsella sp. | reverse complement strand
CCTTTTTAATCTTGTCCTGCTTTTTGACCTTTTTGGTCGAGGAGTCTTCCTGCACCGAGCAGCCCGAAAGCAACAGCGCACCGGCAGCCGCCTCAAACAGGCGACGGCGAGACATCATCATATCGGTCATCAGAACCTCCCCAATGCTTGCGATACACGCGAACTACTGCGCGCTCAAACGCGCCGTGCGGCACGCCCTTATGTCGGCCTTCCTCATAGCGCTGTTCGGCACGGTCGAGCAAGCGGCCCAGCTGTGTAAAGCGACCCGTCTTGTCGGTCGTCACAATGGGCTGCTGGCTCAGAATACGATACGGCAAGTTGGCGGTATAGGTATCGAGCCGCATTAGGGCCACAACAAAAAACACCGCCGCGCCGAGCAAAAAGCCAAAGCCATAAAACTGCTGCGGAAAGAACAGCGAGACGACGGTCGCCAGCCCCGCCACGCCCGCGAACAGCCCGGAGGCAAGCACGGCGCCCTTGTAGTCGGTAAAGTACAGCAAGATTAGCAGAATCGTATTGCCCACGGCATACAGGCCATAGCCCACGCAAAGCGTGCGAAAATACCCGTGCATCAGGTTGTTGAAGCCCAGTGGCAGGGCCGAGAGCACCGTGGTCTCGAGCGAGATGACTGCTGCCGTCACAAACAGCTGCTTGAGCGCACAAAACCTCAGCTCCCGGTTGAGCGTGGCGAGCATTTCCTCCTCGGCCACCACGATGTCGCCCACCACGCCGCCGTCGTTAAACAGGCTGTAGTAGTCGCGGTAGCGAGGATAGAAGTTGACCTCGACCGACACCACAAAGTTGACGGTCGTGACCAAAATGGTCAAAAACGCAAGCAGTGCCGGCACATCATGATAGGGCGCACCGTAAAACAGACCTTTGACCTGCACGCCAATGGGCCCTGCCCAAATAATCACCAGGTGCGCAAAAAGTCCCAGATTGGTTAACAGGCCCGTGAGCGCCAGCGGCATAAACTGATCGAGCCACTGCAAAAAGGGCCAGGGGCTGCGGTCGCTCTGAGGAAAATACCGGTACAGCAGCACCACGTCCCAGGCGAGCATGACGCCGTAGCCCAGAGCAATTGACGCCAACAAGCCCTCGACCGGCGGCAGTCCCAGCGCCAGCGCGGCCAGGGCGCACAGGCACGCCACGCCAATGGCAGCCGCAAAGCTGCACAGGATGCCGCGGTAATCCTTGATGGCCGTGAGGTAGCTCATGCCGTTCCAGTTGACGATCATAATGTTGAACAGCCACAGACACAGCAGCCCCTGCAGCAGCGTGGCGCCCGAGAACAGCAAAAAGACGCCGTAGAGCACCGTGCCCGCAACGAGCATGATGGCATTGGAGGCCCAAAACGAGGGCAGGATCTCTGTGTCGCGCTCGGCAAAGAGCATGTCGGCCAAAAAGCGTGTGACCGGCATGGAGAAAAAGCTCGTGAGCGTAAGCGACGCCAGCAGCGTATAGGTCACCATGCACACCAGCAGATCTTGGTTGGCACGGCCCACACCCCACAGACCGCACAGCACCAAGATACCCACCTGGAGCAGCACGCCCAGCAGCATGGGGCCCGTGCACACAATGCCGGCGTAGCCATAGGCGCGCATCGTGGCAAACAGACCCTTGCGCCTAAACAGGCGCTTGAGCTCAAAACCGATTCCGGCCATCGGCTACTCCCCCTCTCTGGGCAGGTCAAACGCTTGCGCCGTCTCGTCGTACAGCGCGCGATAGTTGGCGAGCATCTGCTCGTGCAAGAAGTACGTGGCAACGCGACGCTGGCCGCGCTCCCCCATCTCAATGCGACGAGCGCGGCTTGTGCACATGCGTTCCATGGCATCAGCCAAGCCCTTGCGATACATGGGCGGCGTCACAAAACCCGCCACGCCAAAGTCGTCGCCCGGGGCGTCTTCGAGAAGCTCGCGACAGCAGCCCACCTCAGTCGTCACGCAGGGACGGCGCGCCGCAAGCGACTCCAGCACGCTGAGCGGCTGGCCCTCGGAGATGCTCGTCAAAATGGTAAAGTCGAGCTTTTCCATGTACTCGACCACGTTGACGCGGCCGGTAAAGATCAGGTCGCGCACGCCCAGGGTGTCGACGAGTGCATGGCACTCGGCGCCGTATTCCTCGTCGTCCACGCCGCCCATGATGTGCAAGCGCACCTTGGGCAGACGCTCGTGCAGCTCAAAGAAGGCATAAATCATGGTCTTGACGTCCTTGATGGGCGCCAGGCGCACCACCGCGCCAATGTCCACCCAGCCGTCATCGGGCTTTAAGGGTATGTCCTTAAAGCGGTCGAACTGGATGCCGTTGGGAATAACCAGGCATTTGTCCGCATCACAGCCCATATCGATCTGCGTCTTGCGGGCATTGTGAAACAGGCTCGTCACGCGAAAGGCGCGACGGTAGATCTCCTCCGAAAGCAGGTAGAAAAAGCGGATCCAGCGATCCTCAAACGACGGCACAACCCAGTCGGCGCGAATGATCTCTTCCTCGCGTTCGCGGGTATAGATGCCATGCTCAGTGAGCAGCACCGGCGCATGGTGAACGCTCGAACCCAGGCAGGCGAGCAGGCCGCCGTAGCCAGTCGAGATGGCGTGGTACACATCGGCCAACGGCACCTCGCTGCCCAGCAGGTAGAGCACAGGCAGCAGCATGGAGCGCATGGTATGGAATGCGTCGGCAAAGGGCGTGTAGGGGTACTCGGCCAGGCACACGTCGCGAAAGATATCCATAAAGGTGCGGCTCTGCAAAAACGAGAGCGGATGCACGCGACGGCGCTGGAAGATATCGAACAGCACGTCCCAATCCGGATTGGAGAGCGACACCAGGCGGCGCAACGCCTCGCGCTCGCGGTCGTTATAGTCTGCCTCTTCCTGCTCGCCAGAAAGGCGCAGGGCGTCGTCCAGGAACACCTCGTGCACCTCGACCACATTACCGGGCAGCTCGTAGACAAACTTGCCGCGGTCGGCAGCATGCGCGCCAATCGCCCACAGCACAAACTCGTGCTCGGGCATGGCCTGGATATAGCCGTGCATCCAGGTGGACACGCCGCCGTGCACATAGGGGTAGCAACCCTCGAGCACCAAGCAGATTCTCATTTGTCGCCACCCTCCTTGCGCGCAATGGTCACCGTCTTGTCCGTGGCTTTGACCAGGTACAGGTCGCCCGTCAGATGCGTAATCTCGCCACCCGTGACCGCACCCGGCTCGCCGTTGTTGGCGCGGAACATGAGCCACGCCTCATCGTGGAAATTACCCAGGTTGAGCGACCAGGCATCCGCGCTGGTATCCACACTCACCGTCACCGACGAAAAGCGCTGGATGGCACCCGAGCATTCCGAGCCGGTCTGGTGACGCAGGTCGGGCGCAGACATGCTAAGCCAGTCCAGGTAGTCGGTCAGGCCGCCCTTGTAGACCTCCCAGCCCTCCGTAGCGCCGCGATCGGGATCGAGCAGGTCGTCCGGGTGCATAAAGTGCGTACTCACGTAGTGCATGTTGAGCTCGGACACGGCAGCCAGGCGCATATAGGAATCGTCGACCATGCCGCCCGAGACAATACGCGGCTGCTCCACAATGCCATCGCTCGCCACGCCAAACTCCTGCACGTACGGAAGATCCGTGCCATCCTCAAAATACGTACTGGCAATGGTCTTAATGCGCGGAACATCGGTGCCGATAATCTTGCGCGCGCGGGCCGAAAGGATATTCGACGGCGGCACGTAGACCGAGCCGTGCGCGTTGGGCAGCACCTCGTCCTGAAAGGCGATAAGCTCGTCGAGCGATGCGACAAGCGTTTCCTTGTTCTTCCACGTCTTGTAGTCGTACAGCGTGCCATAGTCAGTGTCCCAGAGTGCCAGCGGCTGATGGTTGTAGCCGTGAAAGCCCAGCTCTCCGCCCATCTGCAGCAGCATGCCGCCAAAGTAGCGGAACTGCGTGGTATCGGCTTGGCGCGCGGGCTCGGTCTGGTTGACCGCGTCCTCGTAGTTTTCGATCATCACGCCGGTATAGCGAATGCCGTATTTTTGCGCGAGCTTTTGCAGATCGGGCCACCAGACCTTGGCATAAAAATCGGCGACGGAAAGCCCGTAGTCGCGCTTGATGTAGGTGCCGTCGCCCGAGGGCACGGGGCTGGGAAAGTCGTCCAGATAGAAGACGGCGCTGTTGATGACCGGATAGGCCGTGGCATCGCCCAGCAAGCTGATCGCCGCGGCGTAAAACCCGCGCATGACCTTGTCGTAGACACCGATATTGCACACCACGGTGCGTCCGCTACCGCAATCATTCGACCAAATGAGCGGGGCGCCCGCATCGCCGGTCTTAGCCCACTCACGCGCTGTCTCGCGCAGCGAAACCGAAAGCGACGAGTCGAAGGGGTCCGAGAGCTCGTAGCGATCTCCCCCGCCGAGCATAAAGTCCTCGCTCGGCACAATGCTTTCGGCTTTTACATAGTCATATCCGGCCGATTCAATGCCAAGCTTGGGGGCAATCACTTGCAGATAGCTCGAGTTGTCCGGCGGCATGGCGAGCATAAGAGAACCGCCAGCACTCACCCAACCCATAATGTCGCTCAGGTGCGTACCGAGCCCATCGAGCGACGGCATGAGCAAAATCACGCGATCGAAGGAGGTCAGCGAGGGAATGGCATCCGCACCATCCAGAGCAAGGTCCACGTCGCGGTGCGCGATCTTCATGTCCAGCAAAATCTGGTCGAACTGTTCCTTTACGTCCTCGACGCCAGCTTGATCGGAATCGGTAATGACCAGGCACGTGGGCTTTTGGCCAAAGATTGCCGAGGAGGCCGGCACCGCATCGTTGGCGGCAAGCATCCCCAGCTTATGCGTGCCCGCACTGTACTGCACGCCGGCACGCTCCACCAGCAGCACGGCGGCCATGGCAATAAAGACCGCCCACACCACAAGCAGGCCCATCCAGCGAAAATGGGCCGCACGGTCGCGGATATGCTGCACCACGTTCATCGGGCCTCCCCTCCGTTGCGCCAAAACGCCAGTTCCTCGCGGTTGGCGGCGCTCAAGTACACATGTTGCTTGTCAATCGCATCGATCACACGGTGAACCTCGACACCGTTGTGGCGCATCACGGCCAGCCGCAGGCAAAGCATCCAAACCTCCTGCTCCTCGGGCGCGTCGAGCACCAGCTGGTCGGTCACGGCCTGCGCCTCATCGATCTGGTCGACATCGGCCAGCGCCGTCGCGTATCGAATGCGCAGCTCAAAAGTGTCTTCGCGCTCGCAGCGACGCGCAAGCAGGCGCGCGTACTGTTGGCGCTGAATCTGAGCCACGCGCCCCTCAGCCAAACCCGAGCCCAAGTATTCACCAAGAAAATCGCAGTATTCATTGAGATTATGTGCGCTCGGATCGGTCTTAAAGGCGTGCTCCAGCTGCTGCAGTTTAAGGTCGGACTCCTTGGAGATCTGCGCCACCGCCGTCGCGGCATAGTGTGCCACCTCAACGTCATCGTTAAGCTTAGCCGCCTGCAGCTGCGCCAGATACGCATCGGGCTCCTCGGTGAGCATGGAGAGCATTAAGCGGCGCCGGTCTGCCGGGTCGTTAACGATGAGCGCCTCCTCGAGCGGGATCACACCTGCATCGGCTTCACGGTCGTGCACCAAGATGCTGCGATGCAGCTCGTCGTTAATGCGCAGCGATTCCAACGTGGCGTCCTTGGGGTCCGCACCAAACACGGCGCTGCGCGCGATAAGCAGCACCACCAGCAGCGGCCCCCACAACGGCACGAGCACCATCACGGCCAGCATATGCCCGCGCACCGGCAGCAGGCCCAACTTCATAAGCGTCCACAGCACCAGGCAAACCAGCGCATGAATCAGCAGCAAGACGGCAGCAACGACAAGCGAGATCAAGCGATATCCCCCTCGCCGTTACCGGTGTCGGCAATGTGCTGCAGCAGCGCCACAATGTCCTCGCCGTCGACGGGCTCCACCGCAATCTGCTTGGCGCTCAGACGCTCGCGGATAATGGGCAAATCACACGCCTTTGCCTGGCGCATAAGCAGGTAGAGCACGTCGCCGTCGACCAGGCCCGCAGCATCACTCTCGCGGATTGCCGACCCAATTGCGCCCACCAGCTCGCCGACAGGCTCCACGCCCGGTACCACGCGCAGGAGCAAAAAACTCCCCATCTTGCTATCTGCCAGCGCCTGCTCCGCCGCGAGCTCTTGGCCAAAGGCAGCCTGCTTGAGCACGCAAGTACCGTCAACGCAGCGTTTATCCTGCGCCACCGCCTCATAGTCAAAGGCACGCCCCAGCGCGCTTTCGACCAGCCCGCACAAGATGCGGAACAGGTTTTGATAATAGAGGGTCATTTGGTTTTCGGCCGCACTACGCACAAAGATCAACACGGCGGGTGCCCCGTCGCGCTCGATCGCGTATCCAA
>URIJ01000119.1 GCA_900547835.1 uncultured Collinsella sp. | reverse complement strand
CGTTCTGTAAAAAATGGCCCGCTCTTGAGGCATTGGGGGTCCAGGACCAGGGCATTCAGCGCGGTTTTGTGCACCCGTTCCCGCGCCCGCGGACTCCGGGATGCTGAATACTCCGAAATTTGCACGGCGCCCCTGGGTTACCCGTAGGCAAAAAGCAACCGCCCTGCCGAAAAATGCATTTTTCGGTGCGGTTTATGCAGCACAGCGGCTGTGGATGCGTATGTCGCTCAGCGTTCTTGCCAGCCGATGCAACGTCGTGCGTAGCCCTTAATGTCTTCGGTGAAACCGTCAAGGTCGTCGAGCGTGATCACGTTATCGGAAAGCAAGTTGGCTATCTCATAACGCATGGTGCTACGGCGAATACCGTTTACGAGCACTCCTGAGGACAGCTTGTCCCTATTGACGCGCTCTTCTAGCGCCCAAAATCTACTGGACGCTTCGCTGTCACCGTTCAGTATCTCGATGTACTGGCCAATGAGCATTTCCATATAGCTTTCTTGCCATTTTGGGAGCAGCCCCTTGAACAGCTTCCAGTCGCTTTCAGTTACCTCGCCCATATTGCCTCCGTTCGCCAAACAAACTTAGCCATTCGATTTTTATTCTATTTGGAATTTTCGCTCGCAGCCGTGGATGAGGGGACCATCGGTCTTCAAGTTCGAGCTTGAATGAGCCGTTTGCTACAAAATGCGCCTAATTACTACGATGATTCGAATGCCTTCGACCATGCCGAAAAGGGTGGACATTAAACCGCAGGTAGAAAGCTTGCCGATTTTTGAAAAAGATGGGTGTGGTCGGCCTCATCGAGTTCATCGTAGTAAATCGGCCTTTTTCTTGGCATGCAGTGAGTTAAATACCAGTTCCCGTGCTGGAATTGCCCGCCCCATTCGTGAGTTGCGGTGAAATAGGGACTGTTAGACGCTCCAAGGTCCTCAACGGTCCGTATTTCACCGCAACTTGGAAGGGGCGAGCGGCGTTGGCCAAGCATTGCTGACGGGTTGGAGCGGCTTAGGCTTGTTTGCGGCGTTTCCATTGCTTTCGGCACCAGCGCATGAGTGCTTTTACAACTGGGATGGTGATGAGGATGACCCATGCGGGATGGGACTGCGCCAAGCAAAGCCACATATAGAGGAACCAGGCAATGGCGGCTGTTGGATAGACGCTACCGATTAGCTTAGATAGATGACGTCGGTCGATGAAGTCGCCCATCGCATAGTAGACGGGAATCAGAAAGACCAGAAAGAGCCCCATGCCCTACGTGCCGCAGATGATGCCGAGCGCGAGATAGGCGAGGACGACAAGTGCAGGAAAGGGAAACTTGTTCCATGCGCGACCGAGCTTAGTATGGAAATGCTTGCCATGATGGTCGAGCTTGTCGTGTGCCTCTTTCCAGCTCGAAAAGGTCTCGCCGTCGATGGTAACGGTGCCGTCGGCATTGGTATATACGCTGTGCCCATCGTCCTCTAGCGTATCGATATGCAATCCGCCCGGCCCGACATGGACCTCTTCACCCTTGCGCTCGTTAGCCACGTGGATACCATTCCAGCCAACATGGACCTCTTAGCCCTTCTCGGGATCAATAACGTGGATACCATGCGCGATAGAAATATCGACAAGTGGCTTATCACCGCAATTCGCATGCTCAGTAGAAGTCTCGGTGCCTTCAACCTCGTCGGAATTATTTGCGTCAAGGTCATCGTCGGTCGAAGTTTCGACATCGCCAGCCGCTTCCCCATACAGCAGTTCATCCAACGACACGCCATACAGCGCGGCGAGTGCAATAAGGTTATCGGTATCGGGCGAGGATTCGCTGCGCTCCCATTTACTGACAGCCTGGCGGCTTACACCCAGCTGGGCGGCAAGGGCCTCCTGAGAAAGCCCGGCAGCCTTGCGGCGATCAACGAGCCGCTGCGCCATCGCAAGATCCATGGTAGTTCCTTTCATGTGGTGACCGTAATCGAATGAGCCGAGTATGCCGAGAACAACCGGTAGCGACCACCATTTCTAGTTAGAATCTGCCCCAACCCTACCGCAACTACCGGTAGCAACCCCTAACGACCAGCCATTTCAGGACAAATGTCAGTGCTACTCTCAGCTAAGAGCCTGCAACATCCCAAAATCTCAGCCCACGCACCCGCAGCAAGAAGACGAAAAGCCTCGGCCTCCCTAGTTGCCGCAGGAGGCCCCAGGGCTTTCCTCCCAAATCTTTCCGCAGGACGGAAGGACCCCGCCGCGCGAAGCGCACGGCGGGGTCCTGACATGTCCGAGGACGATTTGGGAGGAAAGCCCCGGGGCCTCCGATGAGAGCAGTTTCGGCCGAGGCTATTCGTCGCCGAAGCTGATGCCCAACGCCTTGGCCTCGCGCACCAGATCACTCTGGGGGTCGACATACTTGAGCTTGCCGGCGACTTCCTCGAGCGGCATGTGGCACATCTTGCCGTCACGCAGGGCGATCATGTAGCCAAACTCGCCGCGTAGACAGCCCAGTGCCGCCTCGACGCCGCACTGGGTCGCAAAGATGCGGTCCTGGGCGTCGGGCTGGCCGCCGCGCTGCGTGTGGCCGGGGATGGCGACGCGGGTCTCGCGACCGGTCTTGGCCTCGATCTCCTTGGCGATGTCGTAGACGATCGACGGGCTCGTGCGCTCGGCGAGTTTCTTCTTGTACTCCTTCTTGGACAGCGCCGCGTCCTCCTTGGAGATAGCGCCCTCGGCGACGGCCACGATGGTAAAGCGGCTGCCGGTCTCCATGCGATGCTCGATGGTCTTGATGACGTTATCCATGTCGTAGGGGATCTCGGGAATCAAGATGACATCCGCGCCGCCCGCGACGCCGGCGTATAGCGGGATCCAGCCAACCTTGTGGCCCATGATCTCGATAACGAACACGCGGCCGTGACTCGAAGCGGTGGTGTGAATGTCGTCGATGCACTTGGTGGCGACGTCGATGGCGCTCGTAAAGCCAAACGTCAGCTCGGTGCCCCAGGTGTCGTTATCGATGGTCTTAGGCAGGGCGATAACGTTGAGGCCCTCTTCGCGCAGACGGTTGGCGGTCTTGGTGGAGCCGTTGCCGCCCAGCATAAACAGGCAGTCGAGCTGCAGCTTATGATAGGTGTGGACCATTGCCGGCACCTTCTCGACGCCGTCGGCCTCGGGAATATCCAGGCGCTTGAACGGCGTACGGCTCGTGCCCAGGATGGTGCCGCCACGGGTAAGGATGCCGCTAAAATCGGCGGGCGTCATGACGCGGAACCGGCTGTAGATAAGGCCCTGGTAGCCGTCCTCAAAACCATAGATCTCAATAGGCTCTTCGCTATTGGTCATAAGCGTTTTGACAATGCCGCGCATGGTGGCGTTGAGCGCCTGGCAGTCGCCGCCACTGGTAAGAAGACCGATCCTAAGCATGATGAATCCTTCCGGGCAAGTTATAACATGCGCATAAGTTTACCCCCGCACACTGTTGATACGGGGGTAAAACGTGTTAGCTCAAGCGTATAGAAATGTAAACAACGTCAGGCGAGCGTAAGGTCGACGAGCCTGGGTCCTTACAGTGCGAAGGCGTCGACGTCGCCCCAGTGGCGGCGCAGCGTGATGGCGGCAGCAGGCTCGGTGTTGTCGAAGATGACCGACCACTGCGTGTTGCTGGTGATGTCTTCCGGATTGGGCTCTTGCGCCGCAGCGCGCAGGGCCTTCCAAGCGACTGCCTCGTCTTGGGCACCGACATGGGCGTCGAGGACATCGGCGATGGCGATGGCGCGTTCCTGGCCATGGCCCAGTTCGCCGTTCTTTTGGTTGGGTAGCACTTCGGCGCCATAGCAGGCGTAGAAGTTCGTAACCTGGCGTACAGGAGTCGCTTTGAAAGCGCGGTCCGGATCGTGCGGATCCCACTCTACTACGCGCGCGTCACCGGCGGCGTCGTTGATAAAGAAGTGGTAATCGCGTCCTGCCATGGCGTGCATGTCGTAGGCAGAAAGCAGGTCGACGGCCTCCTGCGTGGTAGCCGCGCGGTCGAGCACCAGGCGGATGGCGAGCGAAGTGTTGATGACGGGGCGCTGCGTGTCCTGGTCACAGGGTTTGGAATCCAGGGTGAGCACGGCAATGGACACGCCGCATTCGTTGACGCCGTCGAGCTGGGCAAACGGGCCCATCAACGCCGCGGCGCGTCCGGCGACGGAGTCAAGCGGAGTGTTATCGCCCAGGTTGTTAAGGGCCGCAAAGCCGATGGAGGCATAGCCGTCGCGCGGGTGATTGCGCACCAGCAGTGCCGAGGTGTCGTCCTTAAAGTCGTAATTGCGACCGGTGCGCACGCGGCCTTCGGCATCTACGGCGACAAAAGCGCTGCAGGCAAACTGGGGCGCCTGGACATGTGCCGGCACGCCGGGGAGCACCTGAGCCACTACGGCATCGATGTAGGCCTGGTCGTCGCGCACGCCAGCGGCGATGATGCGATCAAGATCGTAGTCGTAGGCGATGTCGATCGCGTACAGGTCATAGCCATCCGCATAGTCAGTCAAGCGTTTGAGCGACGCGGCGGACTTGATTTGTTTGTGATAAACGATACCGGCGGCAATGGCGATGCCGACGGCGGTTCCTGCAACACCGCAGGCGATGGCAATGTTACGTGGCTTCATGACGGCTCCTCTCGTCCTGTTAGCGTAATTGTCGCAAAAGGTGCACGGGCATGATGGCTCAACTTGGCGAGCGGCGTGGGATTAAACATGGAATGAAAGGCGCGGCGCTGGCGCGGCGGGGTATGCTGGAGGGGACCATCAACCCAGCGAAAGGGGAGAGCATGACGGATCAGGAAACGCCCGAGCGCGTGCACGTGACTGCCGATGATATCGAGGCCGCCAACGACCTTATCGACTTTATCGAGGCATGCCCCAGCATGTTCCATACGGCGGCGACCATTATGGCCGAGCTCGACGAGGCGGGCTTTACCTACCTGCCCGAGAACGCGGCGTGGGACATCGAGCCGGGCGGGCGTTATTTCACGCAGCGCAACACCTCGAGCGTTGTTGCCTTTAAGGTGGGCGAGGACCTGGCCGCGACGTGGGGCGAGGACGGCGTTGCCGGCGACTATCATTTTCAGCTCGCGGCGTCGCACAGCGATTCGCCGACGTTTAAGGTCAAGGCCGTGCCCGAGCTCGATGGCGCGGGCGAGACACTGCGCCTGAACACCGAGGCCTACGGCGGCATGATCGACTACACCTGGTTCGATCGCCCGCTGGCGCTCGCGGGCCGCGTGCTGGTGCGCGAGGGCGACCGTATTGAGAGCCGCCTGCTTGCCACCGAGCGCGAGGTCGCTATTATCCCGAGCCTTGCCATCCACATGAACCGCGGCGTTAATGAGGGCTTTGCTCCCAACCGAGCCGTTGACCTGTGCCCGCTCATTAGCGCCGGCGAGCTTAAGCAGGGTGACTTCGATGCCCTGATCGCCGACGAACTGGATGTTGAGCCCGAGCAGATCCTGGGTCGCGACCTGTTCCTGGTCAATCGTCAGGACGCACGCATCTGGGGCTGGGCCGACGAGTTTATCTCGACGCCCAAGCTTGACGACCTGGCCTGCGCCTACACTTCGCTGCAGGCATTTTTGGGTGCCGAGAACGCGCACGACGTCTCGGTCTTCTGCTGCTTCGATAACGAGGAGGTTGGCTCCGAGACCAAGCAGGGCGCCATGTCGACGTTCTTGGCCGATGCGCTGCGCCGCATCAACGGATCGCTGGGCTTTGACGACGAGTCGTACCATCGCGCACTTGCCGCCTCGATGCTTGTGAGCTGCGACAACGCGCATGCCGTGCACCCCAACCACGCCGAGAAGTGCGATGCCCGCAACCAGGTGGTACTTAACGGCGGTATTGTCATCAAGGAAGCCGCCAACCAGCACTATTGCACCGATGCCTTTAGCCGCGCGGTGTTCCAGGCTATCTGCGATGACGCCGACGTGCCCACGCAGGCCTTCGCCAACAAGAGCGATATGGCGGGTGGCTCCACGCTCGGCAACCTGTCGAACATGCAGGCGAGCATGCATGCCGTGGACGTGGGCCTGCCGCAGCTTGCCATGCACTCGAGCTACGAGACCGGCGGCGTACGCGACGTGATGTACGCCATCCGCGCCCTCACCGCCTTCTACGAGCGTGACCTAACCATCAACGGCGCCGAAAGCGTGGAGTTCTAAATGCGAGCCGAAGGCGAGAAGACCGAGGGCAGGTCTCAACTAATCGATCAGGGGTCGAAGCTGTTCGCCGCCGCTTGCCATGAATCGGGAATCGACGTGTCCAACGCGTGGCCGGCGAGCGATGAAGAACTCAAGCGTAGCGCCTATTCGGACCACTATGGTAAGGAGATGGACTGGCTCTAATAGGCGAAACGTCGAAAACGCCAGATGAATGTCTGATATCACTTTGACAAAAGTATCGCAGACAGA
>URIJ01000118.1 GCA_900547835.1 uncultured Collinsella sp. | reverse complement strand
TCGGGAATCGGCGAGAAGAAGCTTGCCAAAATCAAAGATTGCATCTGCGTATGAGCGCGACCGAGCGCGAGCACGTGATGCCTCCGCGACCCCTGATTCCGTGGACGATGGCCCTGTGTGCCGGCATGTGCGTGAGCTGCGCCTTGGTGCTCAGCATAGCCGCTGATGCGCTGCTGAGGGAGCGGGCGACGGCGGTCGGGCCGCTATGGGCCATTCCCGTTGCGGCAGCGGTTTTCGTTGTGCTGGCTCACTCTTGTGCGAGGCTTGCCCCTTTGAAGCGGTGGCTGTATGCCGCGTCCGTCGGTCTCGTGGCGGGAGCGGTCGTCTCGGCGTGGTGGGCTGTGGGTGCGCTCAGCGCCTCGAGGGCGCTCGACGGTCGAGCGGCAAGCGGCCTCGAGTTTGTCGTGCAGGGTGATCCATCCATAAACGACGACGTGTATTCCTATACCTGCGAGGCACGCGCGGACGGTAAGAACTTGGCAACGGTTCGCCTATCGTGTGATCGTGAGCTCAAGGTCGGGGCGCACGTGCGTGTTATCGGTCGCGTTTCACGTTTTGAGAACGATGCGTATGGACGATCGCGCGTGCTCCGAGGCGAGGTGCGCAAGGTTAAAGTCGTTCGGATTGTGTCGGCCGATGAGGGCTCTCCGGGACCGCTGCTTCGGCTGCGAAATGGGCTGCTTGCGTCCATCGCGCCTGCGACCGACCCGGCGCGTGCACTCATAGCCGGTGTCGTCTGCGGTCGTTCGGCCGAACTGCGCGCCCAGCCGGCGGGCGACTGGTTTTCGGTGACGGGAACGGCGCATCTTATAGCCGTCTCCGGCAGCCATTTGGCTATCGTGGGATTTGTAATCGAGGGTGTATTGCAAAAGACTCGCTGCTCACGTGGTGTTCAGCGGGCGATATTGGCGATGGCACTTGTGGGCTACACTGCCTTTACGGGCGCGTCTCCCTCGGCCGTGCGCGCGTGCTGCATGGTGTTCGCGACGCTTGTCGTAAACGGCGCGGGGCGTCGCCGGCACGGCGCATCGGCACTCTTCGTAACCATGTCCATCTTTGTGCTACTGCGGCCGACGGTGCTGTTCGAGATGGGCTTTCAGCTCTCGTGTGCCAGCGTCTTAGCCATTCTGTGCTTTTGCCCCTATGCGACCTACGCTTTGGGTGAGCTGGGTGTGCCATCGGGCGTTGCCAACATACTTTCCGTCACGCTGTGCTCGCAACTGGCAACACTTCCCATTACCATTCCTGCCTTCGGTACGTTCTCGCTCATTGCTCCGCTGGCAAATGCAGTCATCGGTCCGGTGGTGAGCGTACTGCTTGCTGTGTCGATCGTGCTGGTTCCCTTTTCGCTCGTGGAACCGTTGCGGATTTGGGCGCTCGTTGTGCCCATGGTTGCCGCCCGTTGCGCACTGTTCTTCGAGCAGCTGTTTGCCGCCGTGCCTGGTGCATCTGTGAGTGTGCCGCCCGATAGCATGTGGATTTACCTAGTGCCGTGTTTGCTGGCGGTTCTGTTGGTCTGGTGGCCGCGTCCCCGTGCACGTCCTATGGCGGTGGGGCTTTCATGCCTGGTGCTCTTGGCTGCGATTCCGTACGTCTACTGGGATCGATTCGCTCCGCCTTCGGTGACGGTGCTCGATGTGGGCCAGGCGGATGCGATTCTTATCCGCCAGGGCGACGCATTAGCACTCGTCGACTGCGGGCTCGATGAGCGCGTGGTAGCGGCGTTGGTTCGCAATAACGTGCACCATATCGATGCCGTCTTTGTGACGCATTGGGATGAGGATCACTGGGGTGGTCTACCTGCCGTGCTCGAACAGTTTTCGGTCGGAACGATTGCCGTGGCGGCGGATGCGTTGGAGAATGCTCCTGCCGAGGTATTGAATCGACCTGGCGTTGAGTATCGGCAGGTGCGCCGTGGGGATACGGTCGACATCGGCTCATTTTGTGCCCGCGTGATGTGGCCGTTCGAGTCCGTAGATGGCGAGGGAAATGAGGACTCGCTTGTCCTGCTACTCTCTTATGTTCAGGAAGGCAAGAGCCTGCGTATGCTCCTCACTGGTGATGCCGAGCTCGACCAAGAACGGGAATTCGTGCAGGAGGTGGGGGATATCGATGTCCTTAAACTTGGGCATCACGGCTCCAAGGTTTCAGTCGATGGTGAGTTGCTGGATGTCCTGAGACCCGAGCTTTCCCTCGCGAGCGCCGGCAAGGGGAATCGATACGGTCATCCGTCGGATGCCTGCATCGATGCCGTTCAGGAAGCGGGCGGTGCGTTCGCATGCACCATCGAACACGGTGATATCACCATCAGCCCGACCGCAAAGGGCTTTGCGATGCGATGCCAGCGACCGTGACGACGTCGATGGCGTGTGGTGGGCCCCTGGGCTAGAATGGCACGGAACGAATACGAAGGCCTGCGGGAGGGGAGCGTAATGTCCGAAACCGGTCTGCTGCCGGCATATCTGATCGTCGGTACCGACGGCGTCAAGCGCGATCACGCCGTCTCGCGTATGAAGGCGCGTCTGGAAAAGTCGGGAATGGTCGAGTTCAACCTCGACGAGCGCGACATGACCAAGGACCCCGATATCGAGTCCATTATCGGATCGCTTAACACCTTTCCGATGGGCAGCGAGTTTCGCTTGGTAATCCTTGATGGCTGCTCAAAGCTCGCTAAGGCGGTCTCGGAGCCGCTTGTCGACTATCTGGCGAGTCCCAGCCCCACGACGGTCTGCCTCATCATCGCCGACTCGCTTGCCAAGAACACGCGCCTGTATAAGGCGATCGCCAAAATCGACAAGAAGGCCGTGATCGATTGCTCCGGCACCAAGCGCTGGGAGTTACCGCGCCGCGTGCAACAGATGGCGACGCAGCACGGCAAGTCGATCTCGACGGCGGCCGCCGAGGAGCTCGTCTCGCGTTCGGGTGAAAACACTCGCATGCTCGATAACGATTTGGCTAAGCTTGCCCAGATGGTCGAGGCGCCCCAGATTGAGCTTGCTGATGTGGAGCGCTGGATTGTGCGCACGGCCGAAGTCCAGCCCTGGGACTTTCTCAATGCGGTCTCGGCCCGTGACATGCGCCGCTCGCTTGAGCTCTTTGGGCTGCTGCCCGCCAAGAGCTATGTGTGGACCTACACGCTGCTATGCGGTCGCATCCGCGAGTTGATCGTCGCCAAGGCGCTCGACTCTCGCGGGCAGGGGCGTGAGCTCGCCGCGACACTCAAGCTTCAGGCCTGGCAAGTCAAAAATCACCTGACCTGGGCACGCCGCTTTTCGATGGCGGAGCTTGTCGCTGCGCTCGAGGCCGCGGTCGATGTGGAGCTCGCACTGAAGGGTTCTGCCGATTCGGAGACCGCGCTTTTGCTCTGGATTACGAACATCTTGAGAAAATCGTGATGATACCTGCCTATTTGACAAATTCGTTCTATCCCTTTGAGGGGGAGCGTGCTATAGTAGGCGCTTGCATGACCTCACCGTGTCTCAGAGGTGTCATACATTTTTTGCAAGGAACTCGAAAGGAACTCCAGAAGTGGCAAACATCAAGTCTCAGAAGAAGCGTATCCGCACCAATGAGGCAGCTCGCATGCGTAACAAGGCTGTCAAGTCCGAGCTCAAGACGCTGACCAAGCACGTCCAGTCCGCCGTCGCCGAGGGCGACGCCGAGAAGGCCCAGGCTGCCCTCAAGACCGTCACCAAGCGTCTCGACATGGCTGCCGCCAAGCATGTTATCCACAAGAACCAGGCTTCCAACCGCAAGTCCGGTCTTGCCAAGCTCGTGAACAGCATCAACGCCTAAGTTGTAAATTTCACACCACACAGATTACGCGCATAAATGGAGCCTGTTTTATGGAACAGGCTCCATTTTTTGTACCGCTCGGGTAAGATAGTCCGCATGAATACTTCAATTGACATTTCCCACATCCGCAACTTCTCGATCGTTGCGCACATCGACCATGGCAAGTCCACGATCAGCGATCGCATCCTCGAGCTCACCCATACCGTCGACGAGCGCGACATGGAGTCGCAGCTGCTCGACACCATGGATATCGAGCGCGAGCGCGGCATCACGATCAAGTCCAATGCCGTTCGCGTGTCCTATGACGCCGACGATGGTGAGACGTATCAGTTCAATCTGATCGATACGCCGGGCCACGTGGACTTTACCTATGAGGTCTCGCGCTCGCTGGCAGCCTGTGAGGGCGCGGTGCTCGTTGTCGACGCCACGCAGGGCGTCGAGGCGCAGACCGTCTCCAACGCGACGCTCGCCATGAACGCCAACCTGGACATTGTGCCGGCCATCAACAAGATCGACCTGCCCTCGGCCCATCCCGACGAGGTTAAGACCGAGATCGAGGATGACCTGGCGATCCCTGCCGATGATGCCGTGTGCGTCTCGGGCAAGACCGGCGAGGGCATCCACGATCTGCTGGAGTCCATTGTCTTTTTGATCTCTCCGCCCAAGGGCGATGCGAACGCGCCGCTCAAGGCGCTCATCCTTGACTCGTATTTTGATGAGTACCGCGGCGTCGTTGCCACGGTCCGTGTTTTTGACGGCTCCATTAAAAAGGGCGATACCCTGCTTATGATGCAAGCCAAGGGCGACTTTTTGGTCGATGGCGTGGGCGTCAAGCGTCCCGCCGAGACCCCGGTCGACGCGCTCACGGTCGGCGAGGTCGGATACGTGGTCACGGGCCTGAAGGACCCCGAGGCCGTTCGCGTGGGCGATACCCTCACGTGGGCGTCGAATCCCTGCCCCGAGCCGCTTCCCGGCTACCGCGAGGCCAAGCCCATGGTCTATACGGGCCTGTTCCCGATCGATAACAAGGACTACGAGAACCTGCGTGACGCGCTCGATAAGCTGCACGTCAACGACCCGTCGTTGGTGTGGGAGCCCGAGACCTCGGTGGCGCTCGGCTTTGGCTTCCGCGTGGGCTTCTTGGGCCTGCTGCATATGGAGGTCGTCAAGGAGCGCCTGGAGCGCGAGTTCAATCTTGACCTCATTGCCACGAGCCCCTCGGTGGACTATCACGTCTACAAGACTGACGGCGAGATGATTGATGTCCGCAGCCCGCAGGATCTGCCCGAGGCTACGCGCATCGAGCGTATCGAGGAACCCTACCTCAAGGCCAAGATTATCTGCCCGCCCGAGTATACGGGTGCCGTCATGCAGCTCGCTATCGAGCACCGCGGAATTACAACCGACATGATCCATCTCACGAGCAAATCGGTCGAGATGCGCTTCGATATGCCGCTCGCCGAGCTCATCTTGGACTTCTTCGATCAGCTCAAGAGCCGCACCAAGGGCTATGCCTCGCTCGACTACGAGTTCAACGAGTACCGTCCCTCCGAGCTCGTGAAGCTCGATATTTTGCTTTCGGGCGACGAGGTGGACGCGCTTTCGTTTATCGTCCATAAGGACAAGGCATATGGCCTGGCCCGTGGCCTGTGCGACAAGCTCAAGGAGATCATCCCGCGTCAGCTGTTCGAGGTGCCCATCCAGGGTGCTATCGGCAACAAGATCATCGCCCGTTCCACCGTCAAGGCGCGTCGCAAGGACGTGCTTGCTAAGTGCTACGGCGGCGATATCTCGCGTAAGCGCAAGCTGCTCGAGAAGCAGAAAGAGGGCAAGAAGCGCATGAAGGCCATCGGATCGGTCGAGGTCCCGCAAGAGGCCTTTATGGCGATCCTCAAGGTGGACGAGTAGGTCTATGGCGCTTTCTGAATACAGCAAGCGGCTGCTGGGCGCCTATGCCGAGCAGCCGTTCCTTATGGCTCCCATGGCGGGCGTGACCGACCCCGCCTACCGCATCATGTGCCGCCGTCGCGGTGCCAACCTTGCCTACAGCGAGATGGTGAGCGTGGCGGGCCTTGCCTATGCCAGCAACAAGACCTGGCGCCTGGTGCTACCGGCCGACGAGGAGCAGCAGATTTGCGTGCAACTCTTCGGCTCCAAGCCCGATCAGTTTGCGAGCGCCGTCGCTGCCGTCGAGGAGCGCGTTGGCGATCGCCTGTCGCTCATCGATATCAATATGGCATGCCCCGCCCGCAAGGTTGTTACCAAGGGCGAGGGCTCGGCGCTCATGCGCACGCCCGACCAGTACCGCTGGGCGGATGCCGAACGCCGTCCGGAGAACGTAAACGCGCCGTGGCCGGTCGTGCCGAACAGCCATCCGTACAATTCGGTCAGCCACGCCGAGAACCCGCGCGGTATCGGTCTGGTGGATCTCGTCTACGCGCTCGAGGAGGGCCGCAAGCCGCGTGCCTCCGGCGAGATGGCGCTGCATTCGCTTGAGGTGATGGAGTGCATCCTCAAGAGTGCACATGAGCACGTCTTCTGTGAGCCAACAACTACATTTGAGCAACCGAAGCCGCTTGATTGGCAGTAATTGAAGTAAAAGCCAGAGAAGAATTTTTCATTCTCAATTACACCGCATGCCTAACTGAAAAAGACACCCCGAAGGAGAAACTTC
>URIJ01000117.1 GCA_900547835.1 uncultured Collinsella sp. | reverse complement strand
GTGTACCGTCGTGATTGTCTTGAGCGCAACGGTATCAAGTTCCTGCCGACTCCGGGGGCATCCTTTCAGGACACGTCATTTGCCTTTAAGGTGATCGCGTGTGCCGAAAAGGCTATTTACCTGCATGATGCCGTGTTGTCGTATCGCCAGGACAACGAGAATTCCTCGGTCAATTCTTCGGCTAAGGTCTTTTGCGTCAATACCGAGTATGCCGAGATTGAGCGTTGGATTCGAGAGGATTATGCCCGCGACCACGCAAGTGATGACGTCGCGCGCATGCTCAAGTTCAACCAACTCATTAAGTACGATTCGTATATGTGGAACTACGTGCGCTTGGCGCCTAAGTTCTATAAGGAGTTCCTGGTTCAGATGGCCAAGGAGTTCCAAGCGGCCTTGGACGCGGGGGAGTTTTCGCTTGACGACCTCAAGCCGTGGAAGCGCGCAAATCTCGCTGCCATCCTCAAAGATCCTGAGGGCTGGGTTGACGAGCATCCGAGTTTTGCGACGGATGGTGCCTTGGGGCGTGCTAAGTATTACGCCTCGGTTGGAGGCCCAGGCGTGGTTGCTGCCTTCCTCATCGAATCGCTGAGGGGGTAGGTCGACATGGGAGAGACTTTGACCCCCAAAGCGACCATTGTCGTCCCCGTTTACAACTCTGCGCGCTCCATTCAGCGATGTCTCGATTCGCTGTTGGCCCAGTCCGAGCGCTCGATTCAGGTTGTCTGCGTCAACGACGGTTCGACTGATGATTCGTTGAACGTGTTGCGCCAGGTCGCGCAGGCCGACGATCGCGTACTGGTGATTGACCAGGAAAATGCGGGTGTCTCGTGTGCTCGAAATGCCGGTATCGATGCCGCCGAGGGCGAGACCGTCTTTTTTGTGGACGCCGACGATTATATCGATGCCCAGACGGTCGAGCGCGTACTGCATGCCATGGAGTCTGCAGATGCCGAGGCCGCCGTTTTTGGCGGCGTCTGTGAACCAGCCGATGCTGCCCCCAAACGCGTCCATCAACTCATGAGCCCCAAAGCCGGTACCTTCGACGCCCGTGATCCCCAACTTCTGTTCCATTCGAATGCGCAGCCCTATGCCTGCCGCGTGGCTTTTTCGCGCGAGCTGCTCAATCGCGAAGGCATTCGCTTCGCCCCCGGTTTGGCTTTGGGCGAGGACGTCGTCTTCCAATTTGCGGCTTATGCGCTTGCCCGCAAGACCGTCGTCATGCCGGACAAGTTCTACCACTACGTGATGGAGAGCGAATCGGCGACGCACGAGTTCAACAGTGCCGAGGCTCGCGCCAAAAAGCTTGACGCCCACATGAGAATGCTCGAGGAGGTCTTGGAGGGCTGGGCGGCCTACGGTCTTTTGGACCTGTGCCCCGGCGAGCTGATCACCTGGTTCCTGGACCTCATTGTGTTCGACCTGGCGCGCTTGGATGCCGATGACTTCCATCGCGTGGCGGCTCGCGTCAACATGGACCTCACGACGTTTTTGGGAACGGAGTGGGCGGATATGCCTGCTAAGGGCGCCGTTCGCCGTGTTGCCCACAAGCTCGTTGCGGCGACCTCGGGCGTTTCGATGGCAGACGCCACGCTGTTCTATCTTTCGACTCGCGGTCTCAAAGCCTGCCTGGAGCGTTTTATCTAATTCCAAGCGCTGCCGCCCGCCGCAACTCGGCTGCTAAAATAACCCTGTTACACGCTATTCAACAGGAGGTTCTCTTGCAGAACTCTGATACCCCTAAAGTTTCGCTTCTTGTTCCCATCTGCAATGTTGAGCGCTACCTGCGTGAGTGCCTCGATTCCGCCGTGGCGCAGACGCTCAAGGACATCGAGATCATCTGCATCAACGACGGCTCCACCGATAGCTCGCCAGATATCATCCGCGAGTACATGGAGCGCGACCCCCGTGTAAAGATGATCGACAAGGCCAACAGCGGCTACGGCGACTCGATGAACCGCGGCCTGGAGATGGCGCGCGGCGAGTACGTGGGCATCCTTGAGTCCGACGACTTTATGTTTGAGGATTCACTCCAAAAGCTGGTCGCCAAGGCCGATGCCGAGCATGCCGATGTGGTAAAGGGCGACTTTTACCTGTATTGGTCCACGCCCAGCGAGCGGCGTGAGCTGTTTGGGATCATCGACGAGCATATGACGGGCGCCGCGTATCGCCCCGTCGATCGCCCTGGCATCTTCTACCGCAAACCTTCCATTTGGTCTGCCATCTATCGGCGCGAGTTCCTCAACGACAATCAGATTCGGTTCCTTCCCACGCCGGGCGCCTCGTATCAGGACGCAGGCTTTAACTTTAAGGTCTGGGCGTGCGCCGAGCGTGCCGCGTTTATTGCGGACCCCATTTTGTGCTATCGCCAAGATAACGAGAAGAGCTCCGTTAATTCTCCTAACAAGGTGTTTTGCGTGTGCGACGAATATACCGAGATGCAGCGCTTTTTGGATGAACGCCCCGAGCTTAAGGCTCAGCTTCAGGGTATTTTAATGCGCATGAAGGTCGATACGTATCGCTGGAATGACGAGCGTCTGGTCGATGAGCTGCGCGAGCAGTTTTGGGAGAAGGCATCTCCCGAGCTCAAGGCCGATTGGGATGCCGGTCGCTTTGACCTGTCTCTCTTCGACCCGCGTGGCGAGACCGACTTGCGACTGATGGTCAAGTCGCCCCGCGCCTATATCGATTCGCGCTTTGACTTTAAGAAGCCGGGCAAGCTCAATACGTTTAAGCACTACTTTAAGATTGGCGGCCTGCCGCTGGTCTGGCGCGTGCTGACGTATCAGCGCACCTACGGCGATAATCCGCATCCCGATGACGTGCCGGCCGCACAGTAGGAGCACTTGGCTATGACTACCCCCAAGATTTCCGTTGTCGTTCCCATCTATAAGGTGGAGGAGTGCCTGGCCTGGTGCCTGGACTCCCTGCTTGCGCAGGACATGCCCGATTGGGAAGGCGTGCTGGTCAACGATGGCTCGCCGGACGGTTCGCGCGATATTGCGGCTGCCTATTGCGAAAAGGACGCGCGCTTTACGCTGGTCGATAAGGAGAACGGCGGCCTGTCGAGTGCGCGTAATGCCGGCATCGCTGCGTCCACGGCGCCTATCGTCGCGTTTTTGGATTCCGACGACCGGTTTACGCCCGATGCATGCCGCGTGATCGTCGATGCCTTTGAACGCGAGGATTGCGACGTGTTGACCTTTGGCGCGAATCCGTATCCGCTGGAGGCGGGGTATCCGTGGCTTAACTATGTACTGAGCCCGCGCGATGTGTCGTTTGAAGGCTATGGCTCCGACCTGCTGTTTAAGGAAGCGTCTCGCCCCTTTGCATGGCGCACCGCTTGCAAGCGTGAGTTTTTGCTGGGCAACGGGATCGTGTTCGACGAAACCGTTAAGTATGGCGAGGACCAGGTCTTCGATTTTGCCGTGTACGGTCGCTCGCGCAAGACCGCGCTTATTTCGAACAAGCTGTATGACTACCGCGTGGCGCGCAAGGGCTCGCTCATGGACACCATGCGCTATGACGACGAGACGCGTCTGCTGGAGCATGTGAAGATTTACTCCGCTGTGCTGGCTGACTGGCAGCGCGACGGTCTCGACGCACAGCATGCTGATGACCTGGCGTACTTCCTGTGTGATCTGGTGCTGTACGATGCGCTCAGGTTGCTGGGTTCGGACTGCGGCAAGGTGTTTGCTGCCGTTGCCACGGCGCTTGCCGGTTCTGCCGTGGGCAGCGATGCTGCGCTCGCACAATGCGCTCCTTCTGTTGCTGCTATGGTGCGTGCGGCGCTTACCAGCAAGGCCCCCAATGCCCGTGCATGTAAAAAGCTCATGTTCGATTACGACGTCTTGAGGTTTGGGCGCCTGGGTGCCTGCAAACGCATGGCAGCGAACGCCCTGGGAAAGCGAGAAGTGTAGATGAGTATCAAACGTTTGGCACTTTGCCGCAGCCAGGGCCGTCTGTTTGTGCTGCTTCGTTTTGCCGGTCAGGATGTCGCCGCGCTTATTGAGCGGGAGGGTTCTCAAGCGTTTGTCCATGCGACGACGAGCGGTTCTCGTGTGCCGTCGCTGGTGCTCCCGGTCGATCATGGCCGTGTGCTGGCGCTTTGCCCTTCCGTTTCCGATTACGAACGCGAGCTCGCCGTCTTGGTACTTCCGTTTTTGGATGGCTCGTCGATGGATGCCGTTTTTGCATTCGGTGGCCAAAGGTTGGGCTCTATTCGCCTCGATAGCCGCGTGGCCAAGCTGGAATCCAAGATTAACTACAAAGCAAAGCCTGCGCTGTGTGCGCTTATCCGCGATGCGCAGCGTGGCGAATGCTGCGGTCGCTACGAGATCGATGCCATTCGCTATTTGCCGGCAGACGCCGGCGCGGTGTGGCGCTATGAGGTTACGTGGGTGGGAGACTCCAAGTGCACCCCTGAGCTCCAGATTTTCGATGCGCATATGAATGCCATCGATGTCACCGTGCATGTGTTTGAATCGCAGATCGATGTGCCGCAGCGCAACGGTTGCCGCGTCAATAAAACGTATTTGAGCGTTGAGATGCCCCAGGATATACGTGATTTTGTCGCGATTGCGGCTGATCCCACGGGCCTAATCCAGAGCGGTTTTTGCGCCATGGATGGTCGCCTGTACAACGGCATTGTCGACGACAGCTGGAACCGCATGAAGGACGCGCGTGCAGACGACGCAGCTTATCGACGTTGGTTTGAGCAACATCGCGCAAAGCCGGGCGATTTAGCGTGCCAGCGTGTCGCTTCGGTGGCTTTTGCCTATAGACCACTCGTGAGTATTGTGGTGCCGTGCTACAAGACTGATCGGGAATACCTGCGCGAGCTGCTGGACTCGGTGCTAGTCCAGAGTTATGACAACTGGGAACTGCTCCTTATGGATGCCTCGCCTGAATGGGATGCGGTGGCCGCCCTTGCGGCAGGTGCCAACGACGAGCGCATCCGTCGCATCGAGCTTCCCGGCAACGGCGGCATTGTGGTCAACACCAACGCAGGTATCGAGCAAGCGACAGGCGACTACATCGCTTTCTTGGACCACGATGACATTCTGGAACCGGACGCGTTATTCCAGTATGTTTCCGCGCTGAACAAGGCGGCCGAGGGCGAGCGTCCCCAGGTCCTGTTCTGCGACGAGGACATGTTCCAGAAAACGGGGGAGTGGGGCCAGCCGGTCTTTAAGACCGTACTCAACGTCGACCTGCTCTATAGCCATAACTGCGTGACGCATTTCCTGATGGTGGAGAAGGCGCTCATCGATCACATTGGTATGTCCCCAGAAGACGTTGCGGGCGCCCAGGACTACGACTTGACGCTTCGCTGCCTTGCAGCCGGCGCGCGCTTTGAGCACGTTGCGCATGTGCTGTATCACTGGCGCGTGCATCCGGGATCGACCGCCGATGGCTCTGCCGATAGCAAGCCGTATGCCATTGAAGCGGGTCGTCTTGCGCTGCAGCGCCACTTTAACGCGCTGGGCGTTCACGGAACGGTCGAGGAGACCGAGACGCCGTTTGTCTACCGCATGCGCCATGCGCTGCCGGAGCCTGCGCCGCTGGTGAGCATTGTGATTCCCACTAAGGATCACGTTGAGACGCTCGATGCCTGCGTGATGTCGATCGCTCAGAAGGCAACGTATACCAATTACGAGATCGTCTTGGTGGAGAACAACAGCGAAGCCCCGGAGACGTTTGCGTATTACGAAACCCTGCCAGAGCGCGTGGCTGCAGCATCCGAAGGCAAGGGCATCGCGCGCGTTGTGTACTGGCCGGGCGAGTTCAATTACTCTCAGATCATCAATTTTGGTGTGAAGCACGCCAAGGGTGACTACCTGCTGCTGCTGAACAACGATACCGAGGTCATAAGCCCGGACTTTATCGAAGAGATGATGGGCTATCTGCAGCGTCCCGATGCGGGCGTGGTGGGCGCCAAACTCTACTTTGCCGATCATCTGGTGCAGCATGCCGGCATTTTGGTTGGCGTGCGTGGCGCACTTGCCCATGCCAACCAGGACTTCTCGGCAAAGCGCGAGGGCTATCTTGCCCGCGCTGTGCGCCCGGGCAACTTTAGCGCCGTAACGGGTGCCTGCCAGATGGTGCGACGCGACGTATTTGAGCGCGTCGGCGGCTACAACGAGGAATTCGCCGTTGGCTTTAACGACGCAGACTTTTGCCTGCGCGTATGGGAGGCGGGCTACCACACCATCTATACGCCTTATGCCGAGCTGTATCACTACGAGTTCACCTCGCGCGGCAGGGAAGAGGCCAACGAGGAAAAGCTGCGCCGTTGGAAGCGCGAGCAGGCACTGTTTATGCAGCGCTGGTCGGAGTATTTCTTGACGGGTGATCCGTGGTTGGGGCCGAACCTATCTGCCGAGAGTGAGTTCTTCTCGCTTTAGACAATGGTTTTACTGCTGCCGAGAGCCGCTAAAGTCACTAAGGGCTATGCCTATCTGGTACAACTGGTCGGTTACTCCATTTGGCAGCGCGCCAACTTGCATCGTGCCAAAAGTGCCATTGTGAGCGAGC
>URIJ01000116.1 GCA_900547835.1 uncultured Collinsella sp. | reverse complement strand
TCTTTGTCCGAGTCGCCATCGACCGACCAAATGCTGTAGCCCGTCTTTTTATGCTCTTCGAAATTGAGCAAGGTGCGGATAGCATACCAGTTTGTATCGTCATTCTTGGTCGTTACGTTCTCAAGGATGAGCTTGCTGGACGTGCCGTCGTTAAACAGGTGGCAGACGTTGCCGCGAACGTTGCCGTCTTGGTTGACGCTCGCGGTGCGAAAATAGCCCGCGGGGCGAAGGCGAATGACGAAATTGTTGAGGCTGACCGACGCTGTGGCAGCGTCGTCTGCAAATGCCGCTCGTGGGCCAATGCCCAATGCCGCGGTTTCGGGCAGGCTTGCAAGTGGCGACAACGCCGCGAGTCCAAGGCCCAACGTAAATGCTCGGCGGCTGATGGCGTGGTGTTCGGTCATAACTTCTCCATTCGTAGAGTGCGGTTATGCGATAGTTTTGGTCACTATACTGCCCAGATGTTTAAAGATGCTGGTTTAATTGTCTGCGCGGCGCAATAAATCGGCGGGCGGACGTGTTGGGGTGTTTGTCGTTTTCGTACTGTTGCTACATTTGGAGCGGTTCCGGCGTCCGGCATCCTCGCGTTCGTTGGCTACCGGCATAAGAAAGGGAGGGTCGGTTTACCGGCCCTCCCTGGGTACGAAGCGCTGGGGTACCGTCGCTTGTTTGCACTGCGACCGTGTTTCCCGTTGCGCTCGCCAGTCGCTTAGCGCTTGATCTCGATATCGTCGAGCTTGACGTCCATGGCCTCGGTCTTAGCCTTAGCGATGTCATCGGCAAATTCCAGGGACTTCATCATGGTTTCGACGGCATCCTTGTGCTCTTCGACGTTGTCGATGCGCACATACACGCTGCCGCCGTCAACGTCGGTGAAGTACTCAGTCGTCACGCCGCCCGAGTGTGTATAGGAAGCGTTGCGCCAAGTCTTGCCGTTGTACTTGACGGGGTCATTCTCGGTCCACTCAAAGCTGGCATTCCACTTTGCCTCGTAGTCGAACAGCTCGTCGGCGTTCTTGTCAGGGTCGAAGACAGGGATGAAGCGATCGCTCGCGTGCTCGCTCTCGATGAACTTAAACTGGGCCCTGTCGGCGGTATCGCCTGCGACGTCGGTGACCTCGACGCCCTCGGGGACCTCGACCTTAAACCAAATGAAGTCGGTCCTCATATCCACGGCTGGCTTTTCCGCTCCACCGCTACCGTCACCGCCGCTGCCGGTAGCGCCGCCGCTGCCACCGCAACCCACCAAGGCAACCGCGGCAAAGAGACTGATGCAGAGGGTGAGAATCGCAAAGGCCTTCTTTTTCATGGTCGTGTCCTCCTCGATCTGTAACCGCCCATGGATTACCTGCCTTTACTGTACGCGCGAGCGGCTCGTTCGGGTGGGCCATGTGTCCCATTCTGAGGGCCGGATTTGCGCCGTTAAGTGGCAATATGCGCGGGTCCAAAAGAGGGGAGGGCCGGCGCTGGCTCTCCCCGGGATGAGGTATCCGTTGTTTTAATGGGGCGCATGTGCGCAGGTGCACGTAGGCGCGTGCGGGTGTCCCGTTACTTGATCTCGATGCTCGAAATCTCGACTTCGCGCGCCTCGGAAACTGCCTCTGCCATGTCATCGGGGAATTCGATGGAGTTCAGAAGCGCCTCGGCTTCTTTCTTGTGCAGGTCGAAGTTCGCGATGAGAACGCAGACGCTTCCCGGCTCAACGTCGGTAAAGAGATAGGTATGGGTGCCGCGGTTGTCCTTGCACGTTCCGGTGAGCCATGTCCTGCCGTTGTACTCGACGGGGTCGCCAACTTCCCACTGGAACATGCTGCTCTTTCGACCTTCATCGGCAAGAGCCTCTTCTGCCGTCATCTTCTCTTCCCAAACAGGTATGAAGCGGTCAACCGTGGTGTTCTCGTTCTCGGGGAAGGTGAGCTGGACCCTGTCGGCGTTCTTGCCGGCGGAGTCGCTTACGCCAGCGCCCTCGGGCATCTCGACCTTAAACCAAATGAAGTCAGTCTTCTTGGAAACGGGGGCCTTTTCCTTGCTCTCGCTCTTAGCGGCGCTGCCGCCCCCGCCCGATGCGCTCCCGCCGCAGCCGACAAGGGCAAACGCGGCAAAGAGGGCGATGCAAAGGGAAAGGATCGATAGGGTCTTTTTCTTCATGGTGGCGTCCTCCTTGTCTGCCAGGGACATCGTGTGCCGCGGATCGCTGGGGCGGCGGTTACGCATGCGCATGATGTCTTTGTTTACTGTGCGGTTATTCTTCCATTCGTCGTCCGGTGCCGTGATGAGCTTGCCCCAACATAGGGCTCCTTACCTATATGTATGCCCCAGTTGCCGCTGCCCGGAAGTCTCGAAAGGTGGGCCATGTGTCCCATGTTTGCGGTGCCGACGCCTATCGTTCGTCATAGAAATCCGCGATGGCCAGGTGCGCTGACGCTTATGTACTTATGGGCTAGACTTAGCACCATTATGTGATCGATGCGGTCGGTCGGCGGTTTCCACCCGACCGATGTATATGACTTGAAGGTGCATGCGTATGAGCCAAGAGATGATGGACAAGACCTGCCGCGGGTTTGCCGAGGCGCTTGCCGCGCGCGAGCCGGTTCCCGGCGGTGGCAGCGCGAGCGCCTTTGTGGGCGCACTGGGCGCCTCGCTGTGCGGAATGGTTGCCCGCTACGGTGCGACCAATCCCGCGCTTGCTGATCGTGCGGATGACCTGACGCGTGCGTTTGCCCAGGCAGACGAGTTGGCGCAGGAACTAGTGGGCCTGGTTGCCGAGGATGTGCGTGCGTACGGCCAGGTGTCTGCGGCATACGGTATTCCGCGCGAGGACCCGGCTCGACCGGCTGCGATTCAGGACGCGTTGCACGTGGCGGCCATGCCGCCGTATCGGATCATGGATGCCTGCGGGCGCGCGCTGGCGCTGCTCGAGGACATGGCAGACAAAGGCTCGCGCCAGTTGCTGTCCGACGTGGCGTGCGGTGCCGTATTCTGCCGCGCTGCCATGCAGGGCGCGAGCCTGACGCTCTTTGCCAACACCACATCTATGAAAGACCGGGCGCGCGCCGAGGAACTCGAGGCGGCGTGCGATGAGCTGCTGGATACGTGGCTGCCGCGCGCTGATGCGCTGGCGCGCCGCGCCGCCGATGCCGCGAGGAAGAGGGGGTAGCCATGGCAGAGCTGCTCAAGGGTGCTCCCGTTGCCCGTGCTTTGACTGAGGAGCTCGCTGCCCGCTGCGCTGCGCTGCGCGAACGCGGTGTTGTTCCGACGCTTGCTATCGTGCGTGTGGGTGAACGCGAGGACGACCTATCCTACGAGCGCGGCGCCCTTAAACGCTGCGAAAAGGTTGGCATCGAGGCGCGTCGCGTGTTGCTTCCTGCCGGTGTTTCGCAAGACGAGCTGTTGACGGCCATCGAGGACATCAATGCCGACTCGGCTGTTCATGGCTGTCTGATGTTTCGCCCGCTGCCCGCCGGCCTTGACGAGAACGCCGTCGCCGCAGCGCTCGATCCCGCCAAGGACGTTGACTCCATGACGCCGGCTTCGCTGCTCACCACGCTTTCGGGGCGCGGCGAGGGTTTTGCCCCCTGCACAGCTGAAGCCGTGCTTGCTTTGCTGGATCATTACGGCGTTGAGCTGGACGGCGCCAAAGTTGCCGTGGTCGGACGCTCACTGGTAATTGGCCGCCCCGTTGCCGCCATGCTTACGGCGCGCAACGCAACCGTGACGACGTGCCATACGCATACGCGCGATCTTGCCGCCGAGTGCTGTGCTGCCGACATTGTGGTTGCCGCCGTTGGACGCGCGCGCACGATTGGCGCAGATGCGGTCCGCGAGGACCAGGCGATTATCGATGTTGGCATTAATTGGGACGAAGCCGCTGGCAAGCTGGTCGGCGACGTCGATTTTGATGCCGCGGAGCCGGTTGTTGGCGCAATCACCCCCGTGCCGGGTGGCGTGGGTGCCGTGACGACAGCAATTCTCGCCAAGCACGTGATCGAGGCGGCTGAGCGCGCGGTAAAATAGGCGTTTGGAGGCTGTTTAGGGGGTTGGTTAGATACCCCGTGGTCAAAAAATGCCAAATATGAGTACTGTTGCCAAGTTAGTCACATATGTTTGAGATCATTTTGGCTCTTTAGCGATAAGTAATATCGTTAAAGAGCCAATTTTATTGGACGTATGGGGAATTACTAGACTCAGTTTTTAGACAGGTGAGGATTCCCGGCGCCCGGAACAGTGCAATTTGCTGCCACTAAATTTGTGACAGTACTCATATTTGGCATTTTTTGACCACAGGGGTTGCCGGTGTCGTGGTTTCGCCCTTTTTGCGTCGAAGCGATACACTGTTGCCGTTTGATTTCTTCGCTCAAGGAGGATGCGCATGCCGTGCACAACGATTCTGGTTGGTAAGAACGCGAGCTACGACGGGTCGACGCTTGTCGCCCGCAACGAGGACTCGTCCAACGGGGTGTTTGAGCCCAAGCGCATGCGCGTGGTGCATCCCGACGAGCAGCCGCGTGTCTACACGAGCGTTCTGAGCCACCTGACCGTTGAGCTGCCCGATAACCCCATGCGCTATACGAGCGTCCCCGATGTTGTCCCGGGCCACGGTATCTGGGCCGAGGCCGGTTTCAACGAGCTCAATGTTGGCATGTCCGCAACCGAGACGCTTACCACCAACGAGCGCGTCCGCGGCGCCGATCCGCTCGTGGACTACGTGCCCGCCAAGGGCAACGAGGGTGAGGACGGCTATGTGCCGGCGCGGCCCGGTGGCCTGGGCGAGGAGGACATGGTGACCCTGGTGCTGCCGTATGCCAAGTCCGCCCGCGACGGCGTGCGTATCTTGGGCGACCTGCTCGAGCGCTACGGCACCTACGAGAACAACGGCATCGCCTTTAGCGACGTGGACGAGATCTGGTGGCTCGAGACCATCGGCGGTCACCACTGGATCGCCAAGCGCGTGCCTGACGACGCCTATGTGACCATGCCCAACCAGCTGGGCATCGACAGCTTTGACCTGGATGACGCCGAGGGCGCCCAGGCCGACCATATGTGCTCCGCCGACCTGCGCGTCTGGATGGCCGAGTGGCATCTGGACCTGACGCTGGGCGTCGAGGGCGACGGCCCGGCTGCCGTCTTTAACCCGCGCGAGGCCTTTGGCTCGCACAGCGACAGCGACCATGTCTACAACACGCCGCGCGCCTGGTACATGCAGCGCTGCCTCAACCCCAGCGACGTGTGGGATGGCCCCGACGCCGACTACACGCCCGAGAGCGACGATATCCCCTGGAGCCGCGTGCCCGAGCGCAAGGTGACCATCGAGGACATCAAGTACGTACTCTCGAGCCACTACCAGGGCACGGAGTACGACTGCTACGGCAGCAAGGGCACGCCCGCTACGCGTGGTGCCTATCGCCCCATCGGCATCAACCGCAACAGCCAGCTTGCCGTGTTGCAGCTGCGTCCCTATGCGCAGCCGGCCTATCGCGCCGTGCAGTGGATGGCGTTTGGCTCCAACTCGTTTAACGCGCTGGTTCCGCTGTACGCCAACGTCGAGACCATGCCCGAGTACTATGCCGACACGCAGGCTCGCGTGACGTCCGAAAACTTCTACTGGGCCAACCGCCTGATCGGCGCCCTGGCTGACGTCCGTTTCCATGAGTGCGGCCGCGCTGTGGAGGACTACCAGGAGAAGGTCGGTGGCATGGGCCACAAGCAGATCCATGACGTCGATGCTACCGTAGCCGCTCTGCCTGAGGCCGAGGTGCCTGCCGAGCTTGCACGCGCCAATGAGGCCTTTGCCGAGTGTGTTCGTGTGGAGACCGATGCTCTACTGGGCAAGGTGCTCTACACCACGAGCTGCGCCATGAAGAACTCTTTCGCGATGAACGACAACGTGAGGTAGGGATTTCCCGTCGATCGAATAGCGCTAAAACGCTTTGTCGCTTTCACTCGATCTTGGGTACAAGAACGCCAATGCAGTTGTTTATGATTGGAGACAACCATGGTTATGAAACTCGATCAGCTTGTTAACGGCGCCATCAACGTTGGCTTTGGCGCTGCCGCCGTTGCTGTCGAAGGCGGCAAGAAGGTCCTCGACGACCTTAACACCAAGGGCGAGCAGGTCCGCAAGGACACCGCCACCCCCGATATCGCCCGCAGTGTGTCCGACATGTTCGAGCAGGCCGGCGGTACCATCTCCGATCTGACCGAGCGCTTGGGCATGCAGGGCGAGACCGCGGCCCAGCGCGTGCTTGACGAGCTCATCCTTGCCCGGGTCCGCGTCATGACCGCCCCCGAGCGCACGGCCTTCCTGGCCCATGTGCGCGACATCGTCGATTCGGTCGAGGACAACGTGACCTCGGTGCCCGTCGAGTCCGTTGAGCCCGACGATGCGAAGGATACCGAAGAGGCCGAGTAGCAGCGCAGATGGCAGATTCCACCACCGATTACAACAATCTAGATCCCTTGGGTGACGAGGCGGCGGTTGTCGATGAGGTCGACGCCGCCGTCTCGGGCGCTCGCAAGAAGCCGCGCGCTGTCGATATGGTCCCCGAGGAGCCCGACGCGATGGCGCCGGACGAGGAATACCAGCTCACGCCGGCGGGTCGTCGCGAACG
>URIJ01000115.1 GCA_900547835.1 uncultured Collinsella sp. | reverse complement strand
TTGGCGATGAGCACTTTGTCGAACATGAAGCCTTCCTTAACTTTCGTGCACGAGTGCAAAGGACATATCGGCGCGGCAGCAGACCTCACCGTTGACGCTCGCGGTGCCCGTCGCAAAGCGGAACGGCCCGCGTGCACGCGTGATCGAGCACACCAGGTCCACGGTGTCGCCCGGGCGCACCGGACGCTTAAAACGCACCTTGTCCAGGCTCGTGTAGAACGGCGTCGCACCGCGCGCTTCCTCATCGCCCATCAGCAACACGCAGCAGTTTTGAGCGAGCATCTCGCACTGAATCACGCCGGGGACGACCGGGTTTCCCGGAAAATGCCCCTGCAAAAAGTACTCATCGCCCGTAATCGTGATCTTGCCGTGGGCCTCATCGCCCACCAGCTCCGCCTCGTCGAGCAACAGCATCGGCTCGCGATGCGGCAACAGTTCTTTAAGCTCTTCTTTGTTCATGGATATCACCTATCCGATCCTCATGAGGCAGCTGCCGAACTCCACGAGGTCGCCGTCGGCCACGCAGATCTCGAGCACCTCGCCATCCGCCTCTGCCGTCACCTCGTTGAGAACCTTCATGGCCTCGATGATGCAAAGGGTCTCGCCAGCCTTGACCTTGGAGCCCACGTGCACAAACGGTTCGTCGCCCGGCGCCGGGGCAGCATAGAAAACGCCGACCATGGGAGCGGTCACCTCGGTGCCCTTGGGCTCCTGTGCGGCGGCAGGTGTCTGCGCGGCGGGCTCCGGTGCGGCAGGCGCGACTGTGGGAGCTGCAACTGGAGCGGCCATAGCGCTCGGCATGGGCATGGGCACGGCAACCGGCTGTGCGGCGCTCGCGCGCTCGAGTTCGACCGCGGTGCCATCGGGCTCCTCAACGCGTACGCGCGTGAGGCCGCGGTCCTCCATAACATCGGCTATCTCGGCAAGTCTTTTGGAATCCATGCTCTAGCTCCTTGCATATCTACGCAGCGCGATGGCGGCGTTGTGTCCGCCAAAGCCCAGGTTGGTCGAAAGCGCCCAGGTAAGGTCGGCGCGAACCGCGCGATTGGGCGTGTAGTCAAGATCGCAGGCGGGATCGGGCGTGTGGTAGTTAATGGTCGGCGGCACCACGCCCTGCTCGAGCGCCATGGCGCAGGCCATGACCTCGATGGCGCCCGTGGCACCGATCATGTGGCCGGTCATCGACTTAGTCGACGAGACGTGCGCGGCGCGCGCCGCGTCCTCGCCGAGCGCACGCTTAATGCCCGCCGTCTCGGACGAATCGTTGAGCTTGGTCGATGTGCCGTGAGCATTGATGTAGAGACCCTCGGAAGGCCTGACGTCGCCCTCGGTCACCGCCAGCGATATCGCGCGGGCAATGCCGGCAGCCTCGGGATCAGGGCTCGTGATGTGATAGGCATCATCGGTGTTGCCGTAGCCCACGACCTCGGCATAAATGTGCGCACCGCGCGCCTGCGCATGTTCCATGCTCTCGAGCACGAGCACGCAGGCGCCCTCGCCCATCACAAAGCCATCGCGGTCTGCATCGAACGGACGGCAGGCCGTCGCGGGATCGGGGTTGGCGGTCAATGCGCGGCAGGACGTAAAGCCCGCAACGGCATCGGGGATAATTGCGGCCTCGGCGCCGCCCGCGAGGATCGCGTCGGCATAGCCGTGCTTGATGGCGCGGAACGCCTCGCCCACCGCATGGGCCGAGGTTGCGCACGCGGTCACCACGGGCAGGGTCGGGCCCTTTGCCTTGTGGCGGATTGCGATATTGCCCGATGCCATGTTGGGGATCATCATCGCGATCATATAGGGCGATGCGCGGCGGGGCCCGCGTTCGGCAATCGTATGGACGTTGTCGACGAGCGTCGTCATGCCGCCCACGCCCGAGCCCACGTAGACGCCCAGGCGCTCGCGATCGATGGCGCCTTCGACATCAAAGCCCGCATCGTGCATGGCTTCGTCCGAAGCCGCCATCGCAAACTGAACGCAGGGGTCGAGATGCTTGGCGTCACGCTTGCCAAAGTACTCGTTGCCGTCAAAGCCCTTGACCTCGGCTGCCACCTTGACGGCAAACGCATCGGTATCGAAGTGCGTGATCGGGCCGATGCCGCACGTGCCGGCGCACATGGCCGCCCAGGTGGCAAGCGCGGTGTTGCCGAGCGGCGACACGGCACCGATACCGGTGATTGCAACTCTCTGTTCCATCATGGTCTCCTCATCCAAGCCGTTCTTCGGCCCTGGTTTCTACATCGCCATTCCGCCGTCGACGCGTACGACTTCGCCCGTAATGTAGGCAGCCGCATCGCTCGCCAAAAAGCGCACCACGCCTGCCACTTCCTCGGGGCGCGCCATGCGCTTCAGGGGAATCTGCTCCTCGGTTGCCACGCGAACCTTCTCCGAAAGCTTTGCCGTCATATCGGTCTCGACAAACCCGGGGGCGACCGCGTTCACTCGTACGCCGCGGGGCGCAAGCTCACGCGCCACCGCCTTGGTCAGACCGATCACGCCCGCCTTGGAGGCAGCGTAGTTGGCTTGCCCGGCATTGCCCATCAGGCCCACAACCGAGCTCACGTTGATGACGCAACCGCCACGCTGGCGCATAAAGGTCTTGGTGAGCGCGCGCGTCGTATTGAACGTACCCTTGAGATTGACATCGAGCACGCGGTCGAAGGCATCGTCGCCCATGCGCATGAGCAGGCCATCGCGGGTGATGCCAGCGTTGTTGACGAGCGCCCAAATGGAGCCAAAGTCGTTGAGGACCGCTTCCACGCACGCGTTGACGGCAGCGGGATCGGCCACGTCGCATTGATATGCGCGAGCTGTGGCACCAGCGGCCTCGCAGGCTTCGCACGTCTCGCGCGCCGCATCGACGCTGCCGGCATAGACGACGGCGATATCGTAGCCATCCTCCGCCAGACCGATAGCGCAGGCGCGGCCGATACCCCGCGAGCCGCCCGTGACCAGTGCCACGCGACGTGAGTCGTTGCGCTCGAGCGCGCCATTGTTCAAGTTGCCCATGTCATTCCTTTCGGGTTACAGCCCTGTGAACTATGCGAGCTCGTCGGCAATAGCTGCGACTTGCTCGGCCGTCTCGCACGAATACACACGAACGTCGCTCAACGTACGCTTGACCAGGCCGGACAGCGTTTTGCCGGGGCCGACCTCAATAAATGTGTCGATGCCTTGATCCTGCAGAGCATGCAGCGTATCGACCCAGCGTACGGCATGGCTCACCTGATTGGCCAAGACATCCGATGCCGTCTGGGGATCCGCCGGATAGGGCGCCGCTGTCATATTTGCCAAAACAGGAATGAGCAACGGGGACGGCGCGTGACCGGCCTCAATATATGCGGCAAGGCCACAGGCCGCCTCGCCCATATAGGGGCTATGAAATGCACCCGACACCGCGACCTTCATGGCGCGGCCGCCAGCCTCTTTTACTAGGACGTCGAGCTCCTGCAGCGCCTCGGGCGCTCCGGCAACAACCGTCTGCTGCGGACTGTTGTAGTTGACCGGCCAGCAGTCCTCGCCGGCCTGTTTTGCCAGGTTCTCGACTTGCTCCGCATCGAGCTTGATGACGGCGCGCATGCCGCCCGGATGGCGCTCGGCAGCCGCGGCCATCAGCGCCGCGCGCTCGCACACGAGCTCAAAGCCCGCTCGCGTATCGAACGCCCCCGCAAAGGTGAGCGCGGCGACCTCGCCCAGCGAGAATCCCGCACAGGCGGCAGGTACCACGCCGCGCTCACGCAGGGCGGCAGCCGCTGCCAGGTCGTGCACGAACACGCAAGGCTGCGTGTTCTCGGTCTGCGAGAGCTCCTCCTTGGAGGCGCTCCGGCACTGCTCGCTCGTCCCCGGGCGCACCTCATCGGCAATGGCGAACACCTCGGCAGCCGCCGGCGATGTCTCGATCAAGTCGACGCCCATCGCGGGGTGCTGGGCACCCTGGCCGGCAAACAAAAACGCTACGCCACCCATGCGCACGCACCCTTCAGGACGTGCTCGGCGCCATCGACCAGGTCGTCAACGATTTCGCGTGCGCTCTGGCGCTCGTTGACCATGCCGGCAATCTGTCCACACAAAAACGAACCCTCTTCGTAGTTGCCGTCCTTGGCGGCCTTACGCAGCGCACCGGTTCCCATAGCACCGAGCTCCTCGGCACTCGCGCCGGAACCCTCGCTCTTGGCATAGGCGTTGGTGAAGGGGCTCTTGAGGGCGCGCACTGGATGTCCCGTCGAGCGACCGGTCGCACGCGTCGAAGTGTCGTTGGCCTTCAGGACCATCTCTTTGTACTGCTCCGAGACGGTGCACTCGTCTGCGACCAGAAAGCGCGTACCCACTTGCACGCCTTCGGCGCCCAGCATAAAGGCGGCCGCCACGCCGCGGCCGTCGGCAATACCGCCGGCGGCCACGACGGGAATGTCAACCGCATCGACGACCTGCGGCACCAGTGCCATCGTCGAGGTCTCGCCAATATGGCCGCCCGATTCGGTACCCTCGGCAACAACCGCCGTGGCCCCGCGACGCGCCACGAGACGCGCCAGCGCCACCGAGGCAACGACCGGGATGACCTTGATGCCCGCCTCGTTCCACGCCTTCATGTACTTGGTGGGATTGCCGGCACCGGTCACCACAACGGGCACCTGCTCATCGATCACGACCTGTGCCACCTCGTCGACAAACGGGCTCATGAGCATGACGTTGACGCCAAAGGGCTTGTCCGTCTTGGTGCGCAGCTCGTGAATCTGGTCGCGCAGCCAGTTCGCATCGGCATTCATGGCCGCGATGATGCCTAAGCCACCCGCCTCGGACACTGCGGACGCCAGCGAGGCATCGGCAATCCAGGCCATACCGCCCTGGAACACGGGCTTTTCGATGCCGAGCAGATCGCAGAGAGGAGTCTTGAGCATCTCTACTTCTCCAATGCCGCCTCGACCGTATCGGCGAACTCGCCGACCGTCTTGGGGTTCTCCTCGGTATCGAGCTGGATGCCAAACTCGTCCTCGACGGCAACGAGGATCTCGACGGTGCCCAGGCTGTCGAGACCAATCTCCTCGAGCGTGGACTCGGGCTTCATCTCGACATCGTCAAGGCCGGCGGTCTCGCGGATAACGTCGCAAACGCGCTCGAAGGTCTTCTGATCTGCCATGGTATTTCTCCTTTGGTTGTGCCCTAGGGCGTTTTTATTTCCTATGTGCGACTACTTCCAACAAAGCAGATAGCCACCTATATCCAGACCGGCGCCAAATCCAACCAAGGCGATGGTGTCGCCTGTGTGAAGTGCACCGGCGTTTGCCAGCCGGTCGAGGGCAAGCGGAATGCATGCGCTCGAAATGTTGCCGGTCTCGCGCAACGTGCGAACCACGCGCTCGTCCGGCACGCCCAGGCGCTTGACCGCCTGGCTCAGGATTCGTTCGTTAGCCTGATGGAATACAAAATGATCGATGTCTTCGACCAAAATGCCCGCATCGATCGCAAGCTTATGGACCGTGTCGCAGATGGCGTTGACGCCGAACTTGAACACGCGGCGGCCATTCATGGACAGCACGCTCGCGCTATCTGCGGAAGCCTTAAACGGCGAGGTACCGACCAGACCGGGAACGCGCAACGTCTCGACGTCGGGCGCCGTCGAAAGCTCAACGGCAAGGGGGTTGTCTCCCCCAGCTTCAATCACTGCGGCGCCTGCCCCATCGCCAAAAAGCACGCAGGTGGCACGGTCGGTCCAGTCGAGCGCGCGCGTCATCTGCTCAGCAGCAACGATAAGCACGCGCTCGGCACGACCGCGCTCGATATAGCCCTCGGCGACATCGAGCGCAAACACGAAGCCGGCACAGGCCGCCGAGACATCGAAGGCAGGGCACGCCGCTCCTAGTCGCTCAGCAACGGCACACGCCTCAGCGGGAACAAGGTGGTCACCCGTCGTCGTCGAGCAGACGATCAGATCCAGCTGGCTCGCGTCGATTCCGGAAACTTGGAGCGCTTGCTCGCTCGCCGCCACGGCAAGGTCGTCGAGTGACTCGGTGGTGCACACATGGCGGCTCTTAATACCCGTGCGGGTAAAAATCCACTCATCCGAAGTGTCGAGGAACTCGGACAGCTCGTCATTGGAAACGCTGCGCTCGGGAAGTGCCGAGCCCGTTCCAAGTATCGTGAAACCCATCACTAACCTCCTTTGAGTTGTTGACGTGTTTACATCGACCAAGAGAGGATAGCGCATTTTAGTCGTTGTTGACGTGTTAACATTAAATTGTCCAAATGCGACAAAGGCTTCACATTGTGTCTATCTCTCGACACCATTACGCGATTGCCTTATTAACTTAGGAGGTAGCAACCGTTATGGATGCCAAATTAACGATAGTCGACGTAACCGGATCGACCAACGATGACCTGCTCGAAGCAGGAAAACAGGGAGCGCCGCACGGCACAGGACTTGCCGCCCGGGCTCAAACAGCAGGACGCGGCCGGCGCGGGCACAAGTGGGACTCAACCGTCGGCAACTTATTGCTTTCGATTGTCCTGCGCCCATGCGTTAATCCTGCAAAGTTCTCTGGTCTTGCCGCCGTCAGCGGCCTAGCGGTGCTTGAAGCACTCGAAAAGCAGGGTCTTGCAAACGAGATTCGCCTTAAATGGCCCAACGACCTGGTCGCGCGAGGACGCAAGCTCGGCGGCATTCTGGTCGAGGCCGCACGCGATAACGAAGGCAA
>URIJ01000114.1 GCA_900547835.1 uncultured Collinsella sp. | reverse complement strand
AGCACGGGAATGAACTCGCGCTCTGTAAACTGCAATGCCATGGAAACTTCCTATCATGAACTGCCCACACAACGGGCGGTCTTTGCGCAACTGATTTATTCTAGCGTGCCAAGCCGCCGGCGCCCAAAGCTCCACCGTATCTATGGCAATCAACGTAATTGTCCAGCACGAAGGCCAGCACGAAGACGGCGCTCACCGTTGTATGACAATGGGCAATGAACCTACCATTGTTGTAGGATTCAACATGTTGCCCGCCCCGTCGAAAGGTGCACCGTGCCCCAGGCTCATCCGATCAACAACCCCATCATTGACGCCGCCAAGCGCGAACTTGCGGATCGTGCCCAGACGGCAGTTCCCCTACGCACCGCAAACGATGCTTACAACGGGCCTGCCCGTATCGTCTCAATCAACACGTCGGAGCACAAAGGCACTCGCAAGTCGCCCGTCGCCGATGGACGCGACACCGTCATCGAGCAATTTGGCCTCGCTACCGATGCGCACGCCGGACATTGGCACCGCCAGGTCTCTTTTTTAGCCGCGGAGTCCATCCAGACGGCGCAGGCACGCGGGCTCGACGTACACGAGGGTGACTTTGGAGAGAACTTCACCACGCAAGGCATCAATCTACTCTCGCTCCCCCTGGGAACGCAGCTCAAGATTGGCAACGATGTCCTGGTCGAAATCAGTCAGATCGGTAAGGTCTGCCACACCCGCTGTGCCATCTACTATCTCGCCGGCGACTGCATCTTTCCCCACGAGGGCGTTTTCGGCGTGGTACTAAAGGGCGGAGAGGTCTACGCCGGCGACGATATCCAGGTAATCAAACTCGGCGACGGCACCTGTTCGTTCACCCCCGCCGAGGCCCTCGAAGAGATTGAGCAGGCTCGCCAGAAGGGCACGCTGTAGTTATAAAACCCCACGTTGAGATGGCTTTTACAGCCCAAAACTCCTCTCAAACAGGGCTCTGTAACGTTAAAGTTGAACTCTATGGTTTCTCAACAATTCACCATAACTGCAGGTCAAAGCCAAAGCCTCAAGTTCAACTTGACCCTTTGGAACCTTTAAGGTTCAAGTTGAGGTCGAAAGCAGTAGTAGAATACCGTTCGAACCATAACCTACGATTGATTGCAGAGGGATTGGATGCAGCATTCGAACCATCGCGTCGCAGCGCTCATCGCGCCGAAGCCGGCTCGTATCATCACGAGCGCCGCACTCGCTGTCGCACTGACTGCCACGCCGATGCTCTCCCCCGTTGCGGCGTATGCCGCCTCGCAGGCAACGCAGGACCAGCTTTCCGCAGCCCAGCAGAAGATCGAAGCCGCCACGAGCGCCTACAACGACGCCCGCACCAAACTCGATGACCTGCAAAAGCAGATTGACTCCAATGAGGCAAGCATCGAGGAAATCGAGGCTAAGCTTCCCGAGCAGCAGGCCAAGGCAAGCTCCGCCATGCGCGATCTGTACAAGTACCAGAAGGGCACTAACCCCATCGTGAGCTTCCTGGTCAACGCGCAGAGCCTGGGTGAGTTCATCACGACCTGCAAATACACCAACCAGATCACGAGCTCGAGCGTCGACGAGATCGAAGAGCTCAACAACATGCAAACCGAACTCGAGCAGAACAAGGCCGAGCTCCAGCAGGCCAAGTCTCAGCTTGAGGCAGAGCAGAAAAACGCCGAGGATGCGCTGGCACAGGCCCAGCAGCTCCGCAGCGAGGCACAGGCAAAAGCCGAGCAGGAAAATGCCGCCGAGCTTGCCAAGCTTGAGGCCGATAAGGCCGCTGCCGCCGAGAAGCTCTCGGGCGAGGGCGTAAGCGGCAGCAATTCCAGCAGCCAGGCCACCAACACCAACACCACCATCGATACCACGGTGAACAACGCAAATACCGGTAACTCCGATTACGATTCGTTCATCAACGAGTGGACGAGCCGAATCGACAATTATCTTGCCGGCTCCCCCATGGCAGGCCAGGGCTATAACTTTGCCGTCGCCGCTTGGAATACCGGTGTCGACCCCCGTTGGTCCCCCGCCATCGCCTGCATCGAGAGCACCAAGGGTGCTTATTGCGCCAATTCTTACAACGCCTGGGGCTGGAGTGCACGTGGCGGCGGTTGGCGCAGCTTTGGCAGCTGGAGCGAGGGCATCTCCGCTCACGTTGCCTATCTGGGCGCCAACTACGGCTCCACCCTTACCCCGGCAGCGGCCAAAAAGTACTGCCCGCCCACGTGGCAGGACTGGTACAACAAAGTCGCCGCTCAGATGAACCGCATCTAAGTGCAACTGCAAAGGGCCCCAATGGGGCCCTTTTCTTTTAGGTAGCGGAGGTATCGACGACGCCGGTCGCATTGGCAACCGCGACTATGACGATCATGCATAGGAGCAGCACACCCAATGCCTTGAGCAAGAGCTTCGCGAGCTTCTTGCCGCGATAGCTGTCGAGCAGCGCGAATCGCCGACGAAGACGGCGCTTATCGAGCAGCGCAAAATGCATAAGCACCATAAGGCCATCGACAAAGAAAAAATACTCGATTATGAGAAGCCACGTCGGGTAGCTTTGGTTTGCTCCCGTGGGGTGAAAGACGGCAAAGTGGCTACCGGCAAAGAACACAAGCAGCGAGAAGCAGACGAGCGTATTCCAAATGCGCCCCAGAGACTCCGGAACGCGAGAGAGCAGACCGCATGCAGCGGAGGCGGCAGGGCCAGGAGGCCCTGCGGGGTTCTGGAGCCCTTGGGGCGTCAACACCGTCTCCGAGGCCGAAGTACGGACAGGCGCAGGCGCAGAAGGCCGCACGGGGCGACTCAGATCGTATGCCGCGCGCGTCGCCCGTCCCAACGCTTCCGCGCTCGCAAAACGCTTGGCCGGGTCGAGCGCCATCGACATGCAGACGGCATCGGCAAGTGAAGTGGGAATGCCGCGCGCCTCGCATTGCTCGCGCATGTCGAGCCCTGGCTTAGGGTCGACTCCCGTCAAGCAGAAGAACAACAGGGCGCCAAGTGCGTAGACGTCGCTTCGCACGCTCGTCTGCCCAAACCCATACTGCTCGGGCGGCGCATAGGGCCGTGTCCCAAACTTGACGGTGTCGGCATCGGCGCCATCGCGCCATACGCGCGCGATCCCCAAGTCGATAATCACCAGCGATGAAAATGTCAGGCCGTCATTAGGCGTATAGTTGGCACCTGTCACGATGATATTCGACGGCTTGAGGTCGCGATGGATCTCCGGCGCCGACGTCTCCCCCGCCATTGCAAAACCGGCATGGAGCTCACCCACGGCGTCGCAAAGGGCAGGATACAATTCACGCGCATAATCGGGGGTGGCTCCCAGACGGTCCACCAGCGCCCCGAGTGTCTCCCCTTCGATGTATTCCATAACCACGTTGAGCTCGTCGCCCACACGACGACAATCGACGATTCTGGGCAGGTGCTCAAAACGCCTGCCTGCCCGCTGAGCGGCAAACAGACGCTCGTATGCCCCGCCGATTTGAGCCGAAGCATCGATGCGTTTACGGACAAAGGGGCCGAGCGAACCACCGCCGGTTCCTTCAAAGTACACGAGCTCGGTTGCTTCAACGGACGAGCGCTTAAGTACACGCTCCACGCGATAGCTGTCGTCGCGATCGAGCGACGCCAGGTGCTCGGCAAGCGCTGCGGTCAGCTCGTCATCGGAATATGTTGGGCTCTGAGTATCCATAGCCTCCATCATAGCGCAGGGCGCAGACACCCCATGGCATCCGCGCCCCGTTCGTTTGCATCGTTGTTCGACAGCTCTACCGGCTCAGATATCAGCCGCTAACTCACCGTCTCCTCGCCAAAGCGATACAGTTCCTCGTTGACCTTTTGGAGACTGCACCCGCGATCGATGCAAAAGATGATAATCGCATCGCGGCGGTCCTTGCAGTTAAGGACGCTTACCCCGGCAGCCGTCAGCGCACGGTTGGTCTCTTTGAGCGTCAGCGCCATCGCAAAGGCAATCTGCAGCACCTTATTGCGACTCGGATGACGCGCACCGGTAAAGATCTGATAGCCAAAGGTCTCATTGAGATCAGCCATACGGACCACGCGCGAGCGCTCCAAGCCCTTTTCCTGCAGTAGCTGCTTCAGGTAGTCCGAAAGCGACGGGGCGGCAAAGTCGTGCTCCCTGATATAGCCATCGATGTTCGGCGCATCGAGAAGCTCATTGAGCAACTCCTCGGTCAGCTTTTTATCGGACATACGACTTCACCTCCCCCAGTGCATGCAACATGCTAGAAACCGCTTACGTCCGAACGCTCCCAGCTAGCAACCTGGTCGGGAGACACCGTACCCAGCGCCTCGAACTTCCAGGAGCCGCCCGCCTTCAGATGATTGGTGTTTGCAAGAGCCGTTCCAACCTGGTTGCCATCGGCATCATACAGAACATATTCAATCTGAATGTAGCTCTTTTCCTTGTCCGTGTTATTGGTCAGGGTGCCCGTGATCTTATAGGTAAACTGATTGGAAGTGTCTTCAGCCTCGTCAGCAATGGTATACGGTTCTTGCGGTTCTTTTTGCTCCTCAGCCTGCCGTGTCGTCTCGGCAGGTTTTGCCGAATCGCTCGCAGACGAATCGGTTGAGTTGCCGCCCATAGAGCCCACGGCACCGACAATAACCAGCACCACGATGATGCCTAGGACAATCTTACCGATTGGCTTCTTTCCCTCTTTTGCCATTATTCATCCTTCCTACGATCCGGCTACCGTGCCGGTACACAGCACATCGTAGGAAGGATTGAACTTGAATTCATTAGCTGAGAGCTAAGGCTGCGGTAAACGACCAATGCAGTTATCCAAACGCCGAGCAAACGCACTGCGCGCGACCGTCTGCTGGCAGTGCATCAACCCACCGTGACGGATTCCCCGGTAAAGACACTGATCATCAACAGGACAAAGAAAACAAGGTAGCTGGCACTCAGCAGATACGCAATGATCAGAAAGACGACCCAGCCGACATTGGTTTTACCGTCGGCACGGCGTTGCTCGCGATTACGGCAAAGCCAAATCGTCACGCCAATGGCAGTGATAAACAGCACGAGCGCCGCCGCGGCAAGCCCGGCAAGCGCAAACATCACGCCAATGCTCACAGCAATAACCGGAAGCAGCAGCAAACCGCACCCGCATCCACCCGGACTATATACGGCAGACTGTCGGCGTCGCCTCATCGCCGCGCCACCCCCATCATCTTTGAGCACTACAGTGCGATAGCCTGCTGAACAGGAACGATCTTGTCGAGTTCCGGTTCGATCCGCCTTTTCTCGGCCTCAAGGTCAAACGCCACCTGAGCGCGCAGCCAATAACCATCCGTCAGGCCAAAATAACGGCAAAGACGGAGGTCGGTGTCGGCCGTCACGCGACGTTTTCCCAAGACAATCTGCCCGATACGCTGAGCCGGAATCCCAGTGTCTTTCGCAAGGCGATATTGAGAAATGCCCATGGGAACAAGAAACTCCTCTTTGAGAAGCTCACCAGGAGTCACCGGCGACAGCAAATCGGCCGAAGTCTCATCACTTGTGATAATCGACGATTTCGACATTCCAAGCCATCTCCTGTCTCCACTCAAAACAGACCCGATAGCGCTCGTTAACACGGATGCTATATTGACCGGCACGATCGCCCTTCAAAGCTTCCAGGCGGTTGCCCGGTGGAACGCGAAGATCATCAAGCGAAGCACAAACCTGCAGTTGGCGAATCTTCCTCAACGCAACACGCTCAAAGGGCACGAACCTCCTGACCCGCACACCCATGGCAAAGCGTTCGGTATCCTCATCTTTATACGATGCAATCATAGTATCGCCTTACGTTAGTAACGTCAAACGTTTCTATAGACTTACATCTCTATTATATCGTACGTTTGTTCGTGTTTTCTAGAACAAATAGTCCTTTGCGCCTTAGTCAAGCAAAAGCAATCGTTTGTAGACATCGAGGCCTTTGAGAAGAATCTCCTCGTCAAAGAGCATGGTATCGGTATGCAGAGCGCTCATCGCATAGGCTGGGCAGTCATCAGCGTCGATCGGGTTTTCTTGTCCTTCTGGCACGCCCGTGCCCAGCAAGAAGAACACGCCCGGCAGATGGCGCTGATAGAAAGCAAAGTCCTCGGCAATTAACAGCGGCTCGTCCACAAGTTGCAGCTCGGGCAAGGCAGGCGCAATGTGGGCAAACAACTCGGGGTCGTTATCGACTGGCGGATAGCCCTCGGCAAAGTCGAGATCGTACGTACAGCCCGTTGCGGTGCACGCCTCGTCGAGCGCACGGCGTACGCCCTCGCGCGCACGGTCGAACATGGCGTCCGTAAACACACGCAAGCTACCGGCAACATGGGCCTCCCCCGCCACCGCATTGCAGACGGTGCCGGCCTGCAGCAGGCCAAACTTACCGATGCAGGGCTCATCGGCACCCAGCTCGTCCATCAGCTCGCGCTCGGCAACCAGGAACTTTGCCGCCGCCAGCGCTGCGTCATGTGATTCCTCGACTGGAACGCCGTAGGTCTTGGCGATATGGATGCTCGTGCCATGGATATGAATGTGCGTCTCGCTCGAGCGCGCCAGCAGCGGACCGGGACAGCTCGCCAGCGTACCGGCAGGAAGATCGGGCCACACGTGGAAGCCAAAGATGCGGTCGACCCCGTAGCGCTCGAACACGCCGCTCTCGCATACCGTCTTAGCGCCACCGGTTGTTTCCTCGGCCGGCTGGAACACAAAAAGCACGTTGCGCTT
>URIJ01000113.1 GCA_900547835.1 uncultured Collinsella sp. | reverse complement strand
CGATTCTAGGCGATGGCCCTCCCTTGCTTCTTACACCACGGCTGCGCGCGCTACCCCGGTCGAGCTGTCTAACGGAAACTGTGCCCCAGAATGAGCGCTCAAACGGGACAGGCTTTCCGCAACAACTGTTTGGCGGAAAGCCTGCCCCAGTTTCTTATAGCGAGTCTCTCTGAACGAGCTGCATGTGCATGACGGTGGTGGTGGGCTCGGCACCCTTGATCATGTCGAGCGCAATGTTGGCGGCCATGTGTCCTTCTTCGCGCAGGGGCTGGCGGACGGTCGTGAGTGCGGGGACGCAGCGCGTCGCAATCTCGTGATCGTCGAAGCCGACGACAGAAACGTCCGCCGGAACGGATAGGCCTGCCTCGTTGAGTGCGGTGATGACGCCAGCCGCGATACGGTCCGATCCGCAGAGCACGCCATCGAAAGCAATCTCGCGCGCGAGGATCTGGTGCATGGCCTGATAGCCGTCTCCGTTGTTCCAGCCGGTATAGATAACGTTTGCGTCTGGGAGGTCTTCGCCCAAGACGGCGCGGTAGCCGCGCAGGCGGTCGACAACAGCGGGGTTGTCTTGCGGTCCCAACACGGCGACGATATCTTTGCGCCCGCGCTCCTTCATGGCGAGTGCCGCAAAATGTCCGCCCTCTTCGTCGTCAGAGTAGACCGTCGAGAACACATCGCGATAGGGGTGGCCCTCGAGCTGGCCGCACAACACGGTGGGTACGCCCAGCTCGCGCAGCACCTCGAGCAGCTCGCTGCCTTTGTAGGGAGAGACGTCGATCACGGCGTCGAACGAGCGGCGCTCAAAGTGCTCGCGTGCGCGGTTGCGCTCATGCGTAGAAGACGCCTGCAAGATAACGGGCAGATAGGACGACTCCGACAGTTCCTCGGTAATGCCGCTCAAAAACTCGCTATAGGTGGGGTCGCTGAAGAGTTCACTCAGGGGCTCGGTCACGAGTACGGCGATGATTTCCGTGCGCCCGACAGCGAGCGCTCGGCCACGAGCGTTGGGGACAAAATTGACTTTCTTGGCCGCCGCGCGGACGCGCTTTTTGGTTTCCTCGCTAATGCGGGGCGAATCGTTGAGAGCGCGCGATGCCGTGGAGCGCGACACGCCGGCAGCTGCGGCAACCTCGGCAAGCGTAGGTGCGGTGCGAACTGGTTGGGTCATGGCGTCTCCTGGAAAATGCGGTCGATGTTGTCACTGATGCGGGCTGGTGCGGATACAGCTTACTATAGTGCGCCTGAACAGCGTTCATGGTATCCGGCCACTGGTGGCATTTCACATTCAAGCTGTTGTTGAACATGGCTTACAAGGGCGGGGTATAGATGGGCGCGGCCGTTGTCTGCTGCCTGGAATGCTGTTTTGCGCTGAGTTTCGATACTCAGGGTGACATAAGTGTCGCGGTTGTACAACCGGTTGCACCGTTAACCCGGCCAAATCGACCGTTCAGCGGACAACCGGTTGCACAGTTTTTTGCATCGCCCGTAAGATAAGGACAACCGGTTGCACAAGAATCACTACGATGATGAAGGAGCATCACCATGGACGCCATTAACGATTGGGAAAACCAAGCGCTCACCCACAGGAACCGCCTGGCACCCCATGCGTACTTTATGGGTTACGAGACCGCCGATCTCGCTGCAACGTACAGCCGCGAGCTGTCGCGCGGGTTTGTCCAGCTGTCCGGCTCGTGGCAGTTCCGCCTCTTTGAGGGCCCCGCTGCCGTCTCCAACGAGGAACTCTCCACGTACAAGCCCGAGTGGGATCACGTGGAGGTTCCGCACCTGTGGCAGGTGGACGGCTATGGCAACCTTGCCTACACCGACGAGGGTTTCCCGTTCCCGGTGGACCAGCCGTTCGTTCCCTCCGACGACCCCACGGGCGTCTACCAGCGCATCGTCAACCTTCCCGCCGTTCCTGCCGGCGCTCGCGAGATCATTCGCTTTGACGGCATCGAGAGCTATGGCGAGCTGTACGTCAACGGCCAGTTTATCGGCATGACCAAGGGTTCGCGTCTGTCTGCCGAGTTCGACGTGACCGACGCGCTCGTCGAGGGCGACAACCTGTTTGCGGTCAAGGTCCTGCAGTACAGCGATGGCAGCTACATCGAGGATCAGGACATGTGGTGGGCCTCGGGCATCTTCCGCGATGTGTACCTTATGCAGCGTCCCGCCGCGCACCTGGTCGACTTTAGGTTCCGCACGCACCGCGAGGGCGATGCCGCTCTAATCACGCTCGATACGGTGGCCGAGGGAGCTACCCGCGTTGTGTATACGCTCAGCGATGGCGAGAACGTGGTGGCTACGGGCGAGTGCGTCGACGGCCATGCCGAGTGCAGCGTTGCTGATGCCCACTTCTGGAACCCCGAGGCCCCCTTCCTCTATGACCTTACGTTTGAGGTCTACGACGGTGACGAGGTCAGCGAGTACGTTCCGCATCGCCAGGGTCTTGCCGAGGTGACGGTCGAGGGCAATCATATCTACCTCAACGGCACTTACTTTAAAATGCATGGCGTCAACCGCCACGATCACGACGATCACAAGGGCCGCGCCGTGGGCCTCGATCGCATGCGCCGCGACCTGGAGCTCATGAAGCAGCACAACATCAACGCAGTGCGCACCTCTCACTATGCCAATGACCCGCGCTTCTACGAGCTGTGTGATGAGTATGGCATCATGCTGGTCGCCGAGACCGATATGGAGAGCCACGGCTTCGAGAATATCGGCAACATCGCCCTGGTTACCGACGACCCGGCATGGGAGCCGGCCTACGTCGACCGCATCGAGCGCCTGGTGATGCAGGAGCGCAACCACGCCTGCATCATTATGTGGTCGATGGGCAACGAGAGCGGCTATGGCTGCAACATCCGCGCGATGTACGCCAAGGCTCACGAGCTCGACGGTCGTCCGGTCCACTACGAGGAGGATCGCAACGCCGATACCGTCGACGTCATTTCCACGATGTACTCCCGTGTGTCGCAGATGAACGACTTTGGTGAGCATCCATTCCCCAAGCCGCGCATCAACTGCGAGTACGGTCACTCCATGGGCAACGGCCCCGGAGGCCTGTCCGAGTATCAGGAGGTCTTCGATCGCTGGGATTGCATCCAAGGCCAGTTTATCTGGGAATGGTGCGACCACGGTTTGGCTGCTGTGACCGAGGACGGCGTTGCCTACGACATGTACGGCGGCGACAACGGCGACTACCCCAACAACAGCAACTTCTGCATCGATGGCATGGTGTTCCCTTGGCAGCAGCCGAGCCCGGGCCTTACCGAGTACGGCCAGGTCATCTGCCCGGTTCGCATGGCTTATGACGCCGAGGCGGGCGAGCTGACTGTCACCAACAAGCGCTGGTTTACCACCCTCGAGGATGTTTGCCTGTCGGCGGAGACCCTGGTGGACGGCGACGTGGTCTGCCGCAAGACGCTCATGCCCGGTGCGGTTGCCCCCGGCGAGTCCGTCCAGCTGCCACTGGTGATTCATGAGGCCGCGGTAGGCGAGACCCTGCTGACTGTGCGCGCCTACACCATGGCCGCTCACGTCTGGTGCGAGCCGATGTTCCAACTGGGCGCAAGCCAGTTTGCCATCGCAAACCATCCGGCGCCGGCCATTGCGGCTCCCACTCGTCCTGAGCTTACGGTCGAGGAGACCGAGCAGGAGATTCGCATTCACTCCCTCAACGGCGAGCTGACCTTCAGCAAGGTAAACGGTACCGTGAGCGAGTGGAAGGCATCCGGCCGCGACGTCATGGCCTCTGGTCCCCAGGTTGGTTTTTGGCATCCGCTCGTCGACAACCACGCTCAGGAGTATGACTCCCTGTGGAAGGACAACTTCATCGATGTGATGCAGACGTCTACCCGCAAGGTTTCTTGGAAGCAGGACGGCAATGCGGTCGTCGTTACCGTGAGCCAGCGTATCGCTCCTCCCGTCCGCGCGTTCGGCATGCGCGTCGAGCTCGTCTACACCGTGCTTCCGAGCGGTCGCGTCGACCTCAAGGTTTCCGGCGAGCCCTACGGTGACTATTCGGACATCATCCCGCGCATCGGCATCTCCTTCGAGGTCCCCGGTTGCGATCGCGCCGTCGAGTGGTATGGCCACGGCCCGGGCGAGAACTATCCGGACTCGCTGCGCGCCAACCCGGTCGGTCATTACCGCACCACGGTCGACGATATGTTCACGCCCTACGTTATGCCTCAGGACTGCGCCAACCGCGAGGGTACCCGCTGGGTTGCCCTGCGCTCTAGCCACGGTGACGGTCTGGTCGTGACGCGTCCGAGCGACGCCGCTTCCAACCCGTTCTCGTTCTCGGCATGGCCCTATAGCTGCGAGGCCATCGATAACGCCAAGCACGTCTACGACCTTGTCAAGGGCGATACGGTCACGGTCAACATCAACGACCAGTTGCTCGGCCTTGGCTCGAACTCTTGGGGTTCCGAGGTGCTCGATTCCTATCGCACCCGTTTTGAGAGCTTCAGCTTTGAGGTGTCCCTGCGACCGCTGACGTCTGCCGATCTGGCTCAGGCGCTGGCACCCATTAAGGAGGCATAAGCCATGCATGTCTTTAACTCGCGCGCCGATTTCGACGCTCAGATGAAGTCCGTCAAGAAGTGGATGCGCACCGGCCAGGCGCTCGATGGCGTTGCCGACCTACAGCACGACGTGGCTTACTCCATCGGCGACTCGTTGGTGTACTGGTGGGTCTATGCCCGCGAGGCCGCAACCGCCGATCTGGTCGGTCACCGTCGCTACCATGCCGTGCTCGCTCCGCTCGACGGCGACCTGACCGTCGAGGTTGCCCCCAAGGCAGGCCTCACCTGCACCCGCGCTTACAGCGATATCGATGATCGCGAGCGCTTTGAGGGTACGGGGGAGACCGTGACGATTCCCGCCGGCGGCGTTGCCGTCGTCGAGATCGACGAGGCTTACCGTGTTATCGCCGAGGCTTCGGATCCCCGCGTCGTGGTACTGCACGTGACGGTCGAAGGTTATTCCTTCCCCAACAAGTAGTATTCGTCCGTTTGGACGTTTGCTTCGCGCCGTTAAGGGGGATGGCTTTGTTGACTCCCTTTTCCCCATTCCCCTTAGCAGGTGCGCCGTCCGCGATTGCACTTGCAGCTCGGACGGTTTTGGATGACACTTAATAGATGATTGGGAGGGCTTATGAGCTCTGAAAAACGAGGAACGATCGGTTCGTTCGCTCTGCTGGGCATGACGGTCGCCGCCGTGTTCGGTATCAAGAACATCATCAACAACAACGCGGCCATCGGCTTGGCAGCTGCGCCGTCGTTCTTCTTCGCCACGCTTTTGTACTTTGTCCCCTATACCCTGGTTACCGCCGAGTTCGTCGGCCTCAACAAGGACTCCGAGTCGGGCGTGTACGCATGGGTTAAGACCTCGATGGGTGGTCGCTGGGCGTTCCTGACGGCATTTAGCTACTGGTTCGTTAACCTGTTCTTCTTTGCGTCCGTCCTGCCCAATGTCATCATCTACGCGAGCTACGTGTTCTTTGGTGCCAACGCCGAGCTTTCGCAGCTGTGGATCACCATTATCGAGATCGTCGTCTTTGCTATCGCCACGTGGGTTTCGACCAAGGGCGCTAAGTGGATCGGCTCCATTTCCTCCTTCGGTTCGACCGCGGCTCTCGGCCTGACCGCCGTGTTCATCCTGCTGTCCCTGGCTGCTGCCTTTGGCGGCGTTGAGTTCGCTACGGCTCCTACTCCCGCTAACATGGCTCCCGACATGAGCAACTTCGCAACTGCGTGGGGCTTCTTCGGTACGCTTGCCTGGATCATCCAGGGCGTTGGCGGCGCTGAGACTGTCGGCGTGTTCCTTAACGACCTTAAGGGTGGCGTCAAGGCCTTCGTGCGCACCGTCGTTATCGCCGGCCTGACCATCGGCCTTCTGTATGCAGGCGCTTCGCTGCTGGTTAACCTGTTCATCCCCGAGGGCAGCGTTGCCATCTCCACCGGCATCTTCGACGTGTTCGGCGCTGTCTTTGCCCACTTTGGCATTCCTATGGAAGTGTCCACGCGCGTCATCGGCTTGATCCTTCTCGCCGCTACGCTGGGTTCCCTCATGATGTGGACCTCCGCTCCCATCAAGGTCTTCTTCACCGAGATCCCCAAGGGCGTCTTTGGTAGCAAGATCGTCGAGCTCAACGAGCATGGCATTCCTGCCCGCGCCGCTTGGCTGCAGTTCGCCATCGTCGTCCCCATCCTGATCATCCCGGCCCTGGGCTCCGGTAACCTCGACGACCTGCTCATGATTGTCACCAACATGACGGCTGCCACCGCTCTGCTCCCGCCGCTGCTGATTCTGCTTGCCTACTTTATGCTGCGCAAGAACTTCGATGCTGCTCCCCGTGGCTTCCGCATGGGCTCGCGCAGCTTTGGCCTGGTCGTTGCCGCATTCCTGCTTGTGGTCTTCTGCTTCGTGCTTATCTGCGGCACCATTCCGCTCGATCAGCCGCTGTGGCTGACGCTGGTCTACAACGTTGGCGGCGTGGTTGTCTTCCTGGGCCTTGCCGTGATGTGGTACAACCGCTACATCAACCGCCTGCGCGAGACCGATCCCGAGGCCGCCGAGAACGAGCTTCGCCCTTCCGTCCTCGATATGATGGAGTAGCGGCTAGGATTAATCTACGGCTGTGGAATAAATCGATTCCCTTTCCTAGGGAGGGGCCTTACGAGGCCCCTCCTTTTGTGTTTTGGGGGGTAGCGCGCAGAGATGTGGTGTAAGAGGCGGGGCATGCCCCGCCTCTTCCCTTT
>URIJ01000112.1 GCA_900547835.1 uncultured Collinsella sp. | reverse complement strand
CTCATGGCCATCCGGGCTTGCAGACTCACGCAAGTAGTACGTGCCCTTGATAAGGGGCGCATGATTATTCGAATCGAGCGGGAAGCATGCAGCACCCTCAATGTCATACGGATAGGTCATGCCATTTGCCTTCACGGTGTCATACGGCTCGGCACCGGGCTTGATGGCATACGTGCTGGGGCTATTGCCAGTAACGTCCTTGGCCTGGTACAGCTGAAACGTCGCGCCGTTCACGGGCTTGCCCAGGTCGTCGACCTTCTGCACAAACAGACGATTCTGGACGTTGGTGAGGTGGATCACCGTAGAGAACTGCCTGTTTATCGTTTGATATTTGACCATAGAGGTGTTGCCGATGGTTGCCCCCGCCAGAGACGATGCAGTGGTGTGATACACCGCCACGGTATATTCGGACTGGGACTTATCTTCCAACATGGCGGCGTACTTTTCGATATCGCCGGGCAGCGACCTGACCGTCACCACATAGTCGCCCTTGGTGTTGACGCCAAAGACGCTCGTGTCCGCCGATTTAGCAGCCTCGACCGCGCCCTCAATGCCGTGTTTGGAGCACAGCTTATAGCCATCGAGCGGGTTGCCCGTGACCGGCGTCCACGCGTCTTCGCTTGTGTGTTCCTCGCCCGCACCGGTGAGCTTGAGCACGACGGCAAAGGTCGTGCCCGAGCTAATGGGGTTATTCTTATTGTCTTTTGTTTCTTTATTAAGAGAAATGGTCTCCTTGGCAGCCAGATAGCCACCGTTCAGCCACATGCGGCTGCCCGTCCATTGCGTTGTGCCGTCGGCCATGGTGGCCGTCGTTTGCGGTGCAACCACCACACCACCCGAGCCACTCGCCGCAGCCTGCTTATACTGCAGGTGCAGCTCACCTGGCGTTGCGGTGGTCGACGAGGTCAGGCTCGAGCGGTACCCCTCGGGCAGGCCTGTCTCTTTGAGTACAAAGTAGTCGTGCCCGTCGGCATGCTGGTTATCAAATGAAAGGACGGAGCCGTCCGACTTCAGAAACACCAGCTGGCCCTTATCGTCCGTCGTGCCCTGAGCGATGGGATCGCCCTGCGCCTTCCAGTTGGCATCCGACTGATACAGAGCAAACTCGGCACCCTGGACTGCCTCGCCGTTTTGGTCGACCTTCGCGACCTCGGACGACGGCAGGGTGGTGAGGTTGAACTTAAGTTTCATGTTCGATGCGCCCGCGCCGCGCTCCAGATAGAAGAAGCTCAGTGTGTGCTTGGTGCTGTCGCTGAAGGTGTTAGGGGAGTTAATGGAAAAGTTGGAGACATCCGCACCGGCGGCTTCGTACATCGCCCTGATGGTGGTGTCTTGAATGGTCTTTTCGGGATCATTTGCGTTGTCGACATGGCCGACATGCACGTCGCCGGTGGCGAAGTTGATCTTGAGCGTCGCCTTCTCGTGAATGCCACCCAGATCGCCCACGAGTACGCCATCGATGTACACCCAGACGTCGTCGTCACCCGAGAACTCAAAGACCATATCCTCGCCTTTGGTGGTCTTGCCACCGTTAGGCTGGACAAACTCCGTGGTCATGGACATGCCAAAGTGGTGGTTAAGGTTCGTGCTTCCATCAATGATCTGCTTAGGGGAGAGGCTGTTGCCCATCTCATCAAAAACCTTTTCAGCCGAGTCAAAGGGGAAGAACTGGCCCAGATTGGTTTCGCTACTCGCATCGCCCTTATATACGCCCGCCTTATCGTAGACGTCAAAGGAGTTGGTCGTGGGGTCATACACGGCATAGTTACCGTCAGAGCCGTACGAGTCGTAGACGTAATAGCCATTCTGGAGCTGGAAGAGGCCTTTCACGTCGTTGTAGACAGCCTTACCATTCTGCTTATCGTTATTAAAGAGATAGGCCAGCGATTCATCGGTGCAATCGCCTTTCGTGCCGTATGAGGTATAGGTGCCGGCGTTGATCGCCGGATAGCCATTTACCAGCGTGTTCTTTACAAAAGAAAGGCGTCCAAAGCCATCAATGACGCTTCTGCCCGTCCACTTGTTAATGCCCGTGCCGCCACCACCATTGAACTTGAGCTGGTGATCTTTGTTGATGCCAGTGTTGTTATTGCCATTTTTGTTGTTTATGTTGACGGACTTATCGTTGTCGCCGTTCACGACCCAGTAGTCGAACAAATTGACCGTAGTGCCGGTGGGATTCACCGTCTGCACGGTGTGGTTGCTAAAGGGAACTGTCTGGTCGGCCGACGCACTCGTCGCACCAAACAAGAGTGCACACGCCGCCAGCGGGACGGTAAAAATCCTCAGGACACGCTTTGCGGTATTGGTTTTCTTGCCAAAAGGCTTTAGCATTTCTCGAGCTCTCGCACACACGCGATTCATGAAGGCCCTCCCAATCCATGAGGACGGCAAGAAACAGCTCATTGTATGTGTGTCGTCGTCCCCATCGATGCAAATATACGCCCCCCCCGCGCAGAAACGCAAGGCAGGACATCGCTATATGCTTAAAATTGTAGCAATTTGGGTGACCCGAAATTTCGCCTCGGGTTGCCACTCAGGCTCAAAATCGAACCACTCGCGCCATCGACATACCCCAGTAGGACAAATCGACCGGCAATCTTTATCCCCCACAACCCACAAAGTAGCTAATTTGGGACGGGGCTATTTTGACTACTTGGGCAATCAGATCGGCATGTAGTCAAAATAACCCCGCCCCAAAAAGACTGGTCTGACGCTGCGCCACGAAAAGGGCCTATCTACTACGTTTAGGCCGCAAGGGTCAACCATAGCCGGCTTTTTCGAAAATCGGCAAGCTTTCTACCTGCGGTTTTGTTTTTGCAAATTCCGGGATGGTCGAAGGTGGCCGGTTTAACGTAGTAGATGGCCGCATTTCGTGGCAAACGGTCCGACCCAAGGCACAAGGCGGTCAACCTCGAATGGCCATTCTCGAAGTTGCGGTGGAATACGGACTGAATTGGCCCCTTAAAGGCAAAAACGCTCCGTATTTCACCGCGACTTATCGAGGGGATGGGTTTTAGATACGGCCAAGGTCGTAGGATCGAGCGGCCGCTTCGCCGGCGCAGATGAGGTTGGTTGTGGCTTCTTGCGGATCGAGTGCCTGTTCCAGGCCCATGGGTTTGCGGCAAATCGGCAGTACAAGGTCGATGCCTTGCCCATACACCGCATCCAGGTTATCAGCGCGACCGCCCACGACAGCAATCACCGGCTTGCCATATCGCTTCGCACGACGGGCCACACCCACCGGCGCCTTACCGGCGGCGGACTGCTCATCCATATTGCCCTCGCCCGTTATGACCAGGTCGACATCGCGCACGCGCTCGTCAAACCCCACGAGATCGAGCACCGTCTCCACGCCCGAACGCAGCTCCGCCCCGAGCGCCAGCAGCGCGGCACCCAGGCCGCCTGCGGCACCGGCACCGGGCACTCCGAGCACCGAGCCAAATGTCCGAGCACCCTCGGGTGTGCGCAACAACCCCTGGGCTCGAGCTCTGGCAATCGCCGCATCGAGCAAGCGACCGTAGCCGACCATCCAGCCGTCGTATCTGCGCAGCACCTCGACATCATCCGCCGGCAGGCCCTTCTGCCCGCCGAACACCGCCAGTGCGCCTCGACGCCCCACGAGCGGATTCTCGACATCGGAAAGCACAACGATACGAGCATCATCCAAAGCCTGCAGCGCGGGCGCCAGATCAACGCTCGCCACCTGCTCAAGGCCGGCAAGACCGGGGGCGACATCGCATCCCTGATCATCGACCACACGCGCGCCCAGCGCCTGCAGCATGCCGGCGCCACCATCGTTGGTGGCGCTGCCGCCCAAGCCAATATAGATAGTCTTTGCGCCCGTGCGAACCGCGCGAAGCATGAGCTCGCCCACGCCATAGGTTGTAGCGGCCAGCGCCGACGACTCCGTGCAAGGCGAGTACCCGATGCCGGCCGCCTCGGCCATCTCGATGACCGCGGACTCGCGCTCGCCGTCCACCAGCATCCGGGCAGACGCGCGGTCGCCCAAGGGGCCTGCAACCTCGCAGGTCACAAGCTCGCCACCGCAGGCGGCAACGGCATCGAGCGTTCCCTCGCCACCATCTGCCAGCGGCAACGTGGCCACCTGGGCATCGGACCACACACGGCGCACGCCTTCGGCAACCGCCGCCTCCGCCTGCGCGCTCGAAACGCTACCCTTAAAGGAGTCGATCGCCAACAGCACACGGCGGGGCCGGCGGCACGCGGCACCAAAATCGACCACCTCAACGGCGATTTCTTCGGCACACGCGAGCGCCTCGGCATGAGCGGCATGTGCCTCAAGATCGGCCCCACAACCGCAGCCAGTACCATCGGTGCCACGCAACCCACTAAAATAGCCGCTCAACACCTCACGACACTCGTCTGCCAGCACGCCAGCCGTCACGTTAAACCGATGATTCAGGCGCGAATCGGCATTCAAATCGTATAGGGATCCCAACGCACCCGCCTTGGCGTCGCTCGCGCCATACACGCAGCGCCCCACGCGCGCGTTAACCATAAGCCCCGCGCACATGCAGCAGGGCTCGAGCGTCACGTAGACCGTACAATCGGAAAGACGCCAGCGTCCAAGCGCCTGAGCGGCGGCGCACAGGGCCGAAAACTCGGCATGCGCCGAAGGATCCTGGTCGAGCTCGCGGCGATTATGCGCCCGCGCGACAATCTCGCCGTCGCGCACCACTACGGCTCCGATGGGCACCTCGCCCACCGCCGCGGCGGCTCGCGCCTCCGCCAACGCCTCGCGCATGAACTTCTCGTCGATTTCGGTGATCGTCATCGTTCGCCTTCCCTGTTGCAAATCCAAAACGATGCTATCATTACGACTCACGGAGAGATGGCAGAGCGGTTGAATGCGGCGGTCTTGAAAACCGTTGAGCGCGAGAGCGTTCCGGGGGTTCGAATCCCCCTCTCTCCGCCACCTTAGTGATTCACCGGCGTCATGGTGCGCTCGAACAGCGCATCGACCACGTCGGCTATCTCGGGTCGACGCTCAAGATCGTGACCCGACTCCCACCATATCGTGAAAAGTCGAATAATACCGCCGGCGACAAACTCAGACGTCGTCTCGAGTGACACGGGGGCCAGGGCATCCTCGGCAAGCACGTTCATCACACGCTCGCGGATGGAGCGGGCAATGCGGTCGCAAATAACGTTGGTCAACATGCCCGACATGCTGCTTGCCAAAATGTTATCCATGAGCCGCTCGTGCGCCAGAATCAAATCCATGGCATCGTCCAAAATCGCGTGCCGAAGCGCGCGCACGTCCTCGGCAGATACCGCGCCGGCCTCATCGGGCTGTTTTTGCGGCAAGCCCGACATGAGCTCATCGATATAAAAGGCAAAGTAATCGTTCTTGTCGCGAAAGTGCTTGTAGAACGTCGTGCGGCGAATCATGGCGCGGTCGCACAGCATGGCAACCGTCAGGTCCTCAAAACGATGCTCCTCGAGAAGCTCGGTGAAGGCATCGAACAGGGCGCGGTAGGTTTTCTTAATGCGAAGGTCCACTGGTATCGCCATCCTCAGGGCAAAGACAACACTCGTCAATCTGTCGCATATCTTACACCTGTACCTCGCGCGCTTTGCCCCGGTGCCGACCCCGCCGAAAACACAACGCTTACCGGAAAGTTCGGCACGGCAAAACGTTGCGGGTATACTAGTAGCGTTATACCAACGGCAGCTGGCGCATGCCGCCGCGGCCATTCGAAACGGAGACATCATGATTACCGTCATCATCGGCATCGTTGTTGTCATTGTGATTGTCTGCGCCATCGCCGGCATCTACAACAACATGGTCACCAAGCGTAACCGCATCGATAACGCCTGGCAGAACATCGATACGCAGCTGCAGCGTCGCAACGACCTGATCCCCAACCTGGTCGAGACCGTCAAGGGCTACGCCAAGCACGAGCAGGAGACGCTCTCCGCCGTGATCAGCGCGCGTAACACCGCCGTCAAGGCCACCACGCCCGAAGCCAAGATGGAAGCCGACAACGTGCTGACCGGTGCGCTGCGTCAGCTCTTCGCCGTAGCCGAGGCCTATCCCGATCTTAAGGCAAACACCAACTTTACGCAGCTGCAGGCATCGCTCGAGGATACCGAGAACAAGATTAGCTATGCACGCCAGAGCTACAACGATTGCGTGCTCAGCTACAACAACGCCATTCAGACGTTCCCGGCTGTCATCTTTGCCGGCATCTTCCAGTTTAAGGAGCGCCAGGGCTTCGAGGCCGCCGAAGCAGCCCGCCAGGCCCCGACCGTCAAGTTCTAGTAGTTTGACAGCGCATCCTTAATCGGCCAAATGCATAAACCGCCCCGTCGAATGCATACTTCGACGGGGCGGTTTCCTTTTTCGCGAAGGTCCCCCTCTAAGCGCCGTGCATTTTTAGGAGTATTCAACATAACCAAGAGCTTCGGGCGCCACGATAAATGCCAAAGACCGCGAATATCCCTGCAAATCAAACGCTGCCAGCCCATAACCCCGCCCATCATTCGTAGAAAACATCGAGAACTCCCGATTTTTTGCCCGAGATCGGTATGCAGGGACCTTCGACTGCAGAATACTCGCAAAAATGCACGTCGCCACCGCCCCCACATGGCGCGAAGCAAAGCAAAAGCGCAGCCTAAAAGGCCGCGCACCATCTTTATTCAGATTAATCATTGCCCGTTGTGACATCGCCGAACCCGCAGGGCAGAGAACAAGTTCCCTCCCGGCGCACTCCGCAGGACGCAAGAAGCCCTCGCCGCACGAAGTGCGCAGCGAGGGCTTCT
>URIJ01000111.1 GCA_900547835.1 uncultured Collinsella sp. | reverse complement strand
TCGACGCTGCGCGGGCGCCAGAGCGACAACTTGTCATTCAAAGAGGACGGCATGACCAGAAGGTCTATGCCGTCCTCTTTTCATGCCAATTTGTTCGCTCTGGCGCCCGCTCGCTGGCATTGCAAAAACATCGACGGTCCAATAATGATCCCTTGGGGACGGAGGAAAAGTAGTCGTTGGGGACGTTCTTGTTTGACTAGTCGTTTAAGAACACCCAATGACTATTCGGATTGCTAATTTGTGCGGGTTGTGGTTTTGTGACCTGCTGAAATTAAAGATACTGTACATCTGTACGCTAACTCATCTTCGTAGTATATTGCTACCCGCAAAACTCAGCACCATTGTGCCGTGAGACACTAAAGCGCCTACGTACAATGGTTGTCGATAGTACGATTCGATTCAACGACAGGATGGATGGTCCAAGCGTGAGTCTCGGCAGCAAACTATCCAACGCAAAGGTCTCCTTTGCGATATTTAAGCGCGACATTAAGCGATTGCTTATGAACCCCGTCGCCTTGGTGGTTACCCTGGGCGTGTGTGTCATTCCCTCGCTATATGCCTGGTACAACATCGTGGCAAACTGGGATCCGTACGGAAACACCCAGGGCATCAAGATTGCCATCGCCAACAACGATCGGGGCACCCAAAACGACTTGGTGGGCGAGCTCAACGCGGGCGATCAGGTTGTCGATCAGCTCAAGGAGAACGATCAGCTGGGCTGGACCTTCGTCGATTCGGCCGCCGATGCCAAAGAGGGCGTCGAGAGCGGTGAGTACTATGCGGCCATCGTAGTCCCCAAGAACTTCTCGGATAACCTGGTTTCGATGCTCGACGGCAACTACCATCAGCCCAAGCTTACGTACTACGTCAATGAGAAGAAGAGCGCTATTGCGCCCAAGGTTACCGACACCGGCGCAAGCACCATCGAGGAGCAGATCAACTCGGAATTTGTCTCCACGGTGGGCGAGACCGTTGCCAGTATTGCCAAGGATGCCGGAGTCGATTTAAAGGACAAGGCAACCCAGACTCAGGATTCGTTGGCCGGTTCGGTATCAGAGGCTTCCGATACGTTGGGCGAAGTGCGTGATTCGATTGGCGACATGAATGCCGCCATCGATAAGACGAGTGGTTCCATTGCCTCGGCAGATGCGGCACTTGCCGGTCTGCAGGGTCAGGCGCCGTCGCTGACGCAGGCGATCTCCCAGGGCAACGACCTGCTGGGCGAAGCTCGCACCACGGCGGGCAACTCTATCGCCTCGCTCTCCAAGGCGCTCTCGGAAGGCAGCCTTGCGCTTACCAAGACGTCGGCCTCTGCGAACGCTGCCATCGGCAAGCTGACGGGCACGGTCACATCTACGACCACCCGTATCGACAACTCGCTCGAGTCTCTCCAAGCGACGATCGACCACAATAAGGCCGTTATCGGGCACTTAGAGATTCTCGCCAATGACACGTCGACAGGTTCCGAGGAAATTGACGCGCGCATTGTATCGACCATCGATTTGCTCCGAGAGCAGAATGAAAAGCTTCAGAGCATCAAGGACGGTCTGTCTGCGCAGTCGAGCGCCATGGCGAATGACGCCGCGGCTGTCTCGGGTGCCGGCGACGCTATCAATAACGCAATTCAGACCGGTGCGACCAACCTTGGCCAGGCCCAGACGGACCTGGGTCAAAACGCGCTGCCGAAGGCCTCGAGCGCGCTTGATTCCTTTGCCGCCGTCTCGGGTGATTTGACGGGTATCGTATCTGGCCTCACGCCCACGATTGCAAGCGCGCGCGGTACGCTTTCGCAGCTTAACGCTACGCTCGGCCAGGCCAAGACCACGCTGTCCCAGACCGATTCCTCGCTTGCCAAGGTCCAGGACAAGCTCGCAACCGCCGCCAACGACATCGCGGCGCTACAGACCTCCGAGTCCATGGGCGAGCTGGCCGACCTGATGGGCGTCGACGTCAATGACGTCGCAGACTTCATGGCATCTCCGGTTGAGCTCGCGTCCAAGTCGATCTATCCGGTTAAGAGCTTCGGCTCGGGCATTGCCCCGTTCTATACCAACCTGGCGCTTTGGGTGGGCGGCTACGTGCTTATCGCCATCTACAAGCTCGAGGTCGATCGCGAAGGCATCGGCAGCTTTACCGCGCGTCAGGGCTACTTTGGCCGCTGGTTGCTCCTGGTGATCCTGGGCGCGTTGCAGGCCATCATCGTTACGGTAGGCGATCTGGTGATTGGCGTGCAGTGCGTCAGCCCGCTGCTGTTCGTGCTGGGCGGCATCGCCATTTCGTTCACCTACGTCAATATCATCTATGCGCTGTCCACCACGTTTAAGCATATCGGCAAGGCTATCGGCGTCATTCTGGTTATCGTGCAGATCCCGGGTTCGTCGGGCATGTACCCCATCGAGATGATGCCCGGCTTCTTCCAGTGGCTGCACCCGCTGCTGCCCTTTACCTACGGCATCAATCTGCTGCGCGAGACGGTCGGCGGCATGTATTCGTTCAACTACCTGTTTAACCTGTGCATTCTGGGCGTGTTCTTGATCGTGGCGCTCTTTATCGGCCTGCAGCTGCGTCCGCTGCTGCTCAACCTTAACCTGCTCTTTGATAAACAGCTCTCCACGACCGGTATGATGATTTGCGAGTCCAACGACCTGCCGCGCCAGCGCTACTCGCTGCGCACGGCCATGCGCGTCATGCTCGATTCCGATTCGTACCGTCGCGAACTGCTCGATCATGCGGTCGCCTTTGAACATCGCTACCCGTACTACATCAAGGGCGGTTTTGCCGCCGTGGTGGGCGTTCAGGTCCTGCTCTTTGTCCTGTCGACGGTTCTCGATATCGACAATAACGGCAAGATCATCCTGCTTGTCATTTGGATCATCTCGGTTATTGCCATCTGCGGCTGGCTTATCAATATCGAATATATCCGAGCGAGCCTCAATACCCAGATGCGCATCTCGGCGCTTTCGGATGAGGACCTGCGTCGCGAGATGCGCGAACACACGGCCGCCATTCCTGCCGCCCGCCACATGTTTGGCCTCAACGCCAGCGAGCGTGGTGCCAAGGGCGGCGATCAGTCCACGGGCCGCTTGCCGCATATCGGCTCGCACCATAAATCTCAGGGCAGCGACAGCACAGCCACAAATGATGGAGATACCACCGCGCTTGGCAAGCACTCCAAAGGAGGTGAGGCATAAATGAAGAACATCCTGCATCTGTTTAAGCGCGATGTCCAAAACGTGTCTCGCTCCGTGATCGGCTTGGTTGTCGTGATGGGCCTCATTATCGTACCGTGTCTGTACGCGTGGTTTAACATCGCCGGCAGCTGGGATCCGTACGGCAACACCGGCAATCTTAAGATCGCCGTGGTCAACACCGATGAGGGTTACGAGAGCGATTTGATCCCCGTCGAGGTTAACGTGGGCGAAAACGTGACCGCCACCCTACGCGGCAACGAGAGCTTCGATTGGGTTGTGCTCAACAATCGCGAAAAGGCTATCGAGGGCGTTAAGTCGGGCGCGTACTATGCTGCCGTCGTTATCCCCAAAACGTTTAGCGCTGACATGATGACGCTTTTCTCGACCGACGTGAAGCATGCCGATATCGAGTTCTACGAGAATCAGAAGGCCAACGCCATTGCGCAGATCGTGACCGAGAAGGGTTCGAGCGCCGTCCAGAGCCAGGTTAACAAAACTTTTACCGAGACCATTACGACGATCGGTCTTAAGACGGTGTCCAGCCTGCTCGATTACATGAGCACCGACCAGGTGGGTAACTTTATCGCCAACCTGTCCTCGACGCTCGGCGATTCGATTGAGGACCTGCGAGACGTTCAGGCAAATGCTTCGTCGCTGGCGGGCATTTTGAGCTCCACGTCCGATTCGCTGACGTCGGCGAGCGGCATGCTCAAGCAGACGGGCACGGTCGATGAGTCGACCAAGCGGTTGATGGAGCATGCCAAGAGCGGCATGAGCGATTCCAAAGAAGCGCTGAAGGCCGCCAACGACGCCATCAATGCCGCGATTGACGGAAGCGCGGGCTCGTTCGACAACGTGTCCGCCGAGCTTGCGAAGGCATTCGATGCCGCGAATCAGCATGTTGACCTTACGGTGTCTCAGCTCAACGATGCCGCGGCGGCGCTCAATACACGTGCCGACGATATCGACGCCACGGCCGACCAGCTCCGCGGCTTTGCCGAGCAGGTCAGTGACGAAAAGCTCCAGGAGAGCCTCAAGTCTGTGGCAACATCGCTGAACAGGATCGCGGTGGAGTATCGCAACAGCGCCAAGGACCTGACGGCAACTGCTAAGTCCCTTTCTGACAGCATGGCAGAGGTCAACAGCACGCGTGCCGAAGTCGACCAGGCCATCGCCGATGCCAAGGCGGGCATTTCGGGCGCCAAGTCCGACTACGACTCCACGTTCTCGGTCAAGGCAAAGGAGCTCAAGAAGACGGTTTCAGGCATCCTGGACTCGCTGGATGGCATCTCGGGCGATCTGGATAGCGCCGTAGACGGCCTGACCGACGCATCCGGTTCGCTGGCAAAGGGCCTCTCCAAGGCTGCAAAGCTGGTCAACAAGGCTTCCGATCAGCTGGGTGAAGCGTCCGATAAGATCAGTGCCTTTAAGGACGAGCTCGACGGCGCCCTTATGTCGGACGATCTGGCCACGATCAAGACGATGATTGGCAATGATCCCGAGGGTTTGGCCGTGTCGCTTTCCGGTCCCGTCGCGCTCGATCGCAAGCCGATCTATCCGATCCGCAACTACGGCTCGGCCATGGCGCCGTTCTACACGATTCTGTCGCTCTGGGTCGGCTCGATCGTGCTGGCGGCCATGATGAAGGTCTCGGTTGACGATGAGCTTATCAACGAGCTCATCCCCGTGCGCCTGCACGAGATCTACCTGGGCCGCTACCTGTTCTTTGGCGGTCTGGCCCTGCTGCAGGCAACGCTCGTGTGCGCGGGCGACATCCTGTTCTTTGGCATTCAGTGCGACAACCCGCTGCAGTTTGTGCTGGCGGGCTGGGTCGCGAGTCTCGTGTTCTCCAATATCGTCTACACGCTTACGGTTTCGTTTGGCGATATCGGCAAGGCTTTGGCCGTTGTGCTGCTGGTCATGCAGGTCGGCGGTTCGGGCGGTACGTTCCCCATCGAGATGACCGGCCCTGTGTTCCAGGCGATCTATCCGTTCCTGCCGTTTACCCATGGCATTAACGCCATGCATGCCGCCATGGCTGGCGCCTACCATATGGAGTACTGGATTGAGCTGGGTATCTTGGCGAGCTACCTGATTCCGTCGCTGGCCCTGGGCGTCGTCTTCCGCCGCCCGGTCATCAAAGCCAACGACTGGATCATCGAAAAACTGGAGTCAACCAAATTGATTTAGTTCAGCAACGTAAACGCCGTCGGAACATCGAGATCTTCCAACCCGATGCTTTAGCGTAGTGAATTGCACGGGCTGCTTGGTTGTTGCTACAGTAGCGGGGCGTGCCGGGGGTCCGGTGCGCCCTGTTTTTATTTGACCATGAGGCGGCACGCAGCCATACGCGTGCGGACACCACGCCAAGATTGAGTGTGAGGATGTTCCATGGCCCAATACGCTGCCAACGAAATCGAAAACATGCCCGATAGCCCTGTCGCACGGGAGGACCTGGGCGCCGGCGGCACCTCCCGCGGCGCCGGCGCGCGTTCCCCGTTCTTCTGGAAGGTCTTGCTGCTATCGGTGGCGGTCATCTGGGGCTATTCCTTTACCACCATGAAAGATGCGCTCGACACCATTCCGGTGTTCGAACTGCTCTACGTGCGCTTTCTGCCTGCGGCGTTGGTCATGTTTTTCATCTTCCACAAGCGCATCATCGCGCACCTCAACGCCCGCAACCTTATCGTCGGACTTGGCATGGGCGCACTTATGTGGGCCGCCTACGCCCTGCAGACAGTCGGTCTGGCGCACACCACGGCGGGCAAGAATGCTTTTTTGACGGGCACGTATTGCATCGTTGTGCCGTTCGCGAGCTATTTTCTGAGCGGCGAAAAACTCACCCGCTATAACCTGGGCGCGGCGCTGCTGTGCTTGGCGGGCATTGGCTTGGTGGCGCTCGATAGCGTTGAATTCAACATCGGTGATGTCATTACGCTGGCGGGTGCGGTCTTTTTCGCCATCCAGATGGCGGTGACTGCCAAGTACGGTCGCAAAATGGACATCAACGTCATCACGTTTTGGATGTTTGTGGGCAACGGCGTGCTGAGCCTGGCAACGTCGCTGCTATTCGAGACCCAAGCGCCTCTGTCCGTGTGGACGCCGAGCTTTATCAGCGCGATGGCGTTTCTCTCGGTTGGTTGCACATGCGCGGCTCTGCTCATCCAAAACGTCGGCCTGGCGCATGTCCCGGCCTCGACGGGCTCGCTGCTCCTTTCGATGGAGTCGCCTTCGGGTGTGCTGTTCTCGGTGCTGCTGATGGGGGAGGCGCTCACCTCGCGCCTGCTCGCCGGCTTCGCGCTCATCTTTCTTTCGATTATCTTGAGCGAGACGCATTTCGATTTTTTGCGTCGAAAGCCGCGTCCGCAATTGTAAACAATTTGTTGCGCCGCCTCCCGGGGCGGCATTTTTTATGCGTCGCCCTTAAAGTAGTACCCTGCACTTTACGCTATCAAAGTGCTTGCTGCAAAAACGTTACTGGAGGGCATCTATGGCACCAGCACTGTCCGATCTTCAACCGCAATCAGCGCCCAAGGCCACCGCGGCGGCGCAGACCGCTATCGGTGACGGTCTTGTTGCAGAAGCTCAGGCTTTTGCAGA
>URIJ01000110.1 GCA_900547835.1 uncultured Collinsella sp. | reverse complement strand
TCATGGAGCTTGCGAGCCGCTGCCGCGCACTGCTGCGTCGCGGCGGCATGGTCAAGCAGGCGAGCGATGTGCTCAGCGTGGGCGACATCGTGCTCTCGCCCAGCCATCGCGAGGTGACCGTTGCCGGCGAGCCGCTTAAGCTCACCCTGCGCGAGTTCGACCTGCTCGAGTACCTCATGCGCAAGCCCGGCGTGGTTTTTACCCGCGAGTCGTTGCTGCAGAGCGTGTGGGGCTGGGACTTCGACGGCGGTTCGCGCACCGTTGACGTGCACGTGCAGACGCTTCGCCAAAAACTGGGCGAGCATGCCAGCGCCATCGAGACCGTGCGCGGCGTGGGCTACCGCTTGGCCGAGCCTTCTGCCGGTGATGGTGCCGAAGGTGACGACACCGCGGCCACCGCATCGGAGGAGTAACCCGTGGTCTTCGCCCCCCAGGGAAAACATACGCTGTCGCACCGCGTTTTTGTGACGATCTTTGTCTGCGCCATGGCGGTTATCGTGGCGTTTACGGTGCTGGGTGCGTTCTTTGTGCAAAACACCTTGGCGGATGCCACGAGTACCAATCTGGCGCAGGAAACCGAGCTCATTGCTGCCGCTCTCGACGAACAGCAGGAGCCCATCCCGTTCTTGCGTAGCCTTGATCGCGAGGACTTGCGAATCACGCTGATTAACAAGGATGGATCGGTTGCCTACGACAACGAGGCGTCGCCTTCCACACTGCCCAACCATGGCGATCGCCCCGAGGTCATCGAGGCCTTTGAGAGTGGTTTGGGTTCCGCGGAGCGCGCAAGCTCTACGCTCGACGAGATTATGCTGTATCGCGCCGTCGCCCTTGATAACGGCCAGGTTGTCCGCTTGGCGCAGGCCCAGCCTGGCGTTACGGCGATTTTGCTGTCGATGGTGGCGCCGATGCTGCTTATCGCAGCAGCGGGTGCGGTACTCTCGTTTTTTATGGCGCGCCGCGAGTCCCGTGCCATCATCGCGCCGTTGCAAGAGGTGGATTTGGACCACCCACGCCGTAGCTATGAGCACGCCTATGCCGAGATGGTCCCCATGCTTGAGCGTATCGAGTCGCAGCGCCAGGAACTCAAGCGCCAAATGGCGGTGCTAGCGGACAACGACCGTATGCGCCGCGAGTTCACGGCGAATATCACCCATGAGCTCAAGACGCCGCTTACGGCGATTTCGGGCTATGCCGAGCTCATCGCAAACGGCATGGTCGAGGGCGAGGGCGACCTGCGCAACTTTGGCGGTCGCATCTATCGTGAGGCGGGCCGCTTGGCAGCGCTTGTCAACGATATCCTTACGCTGTCTAACTTGGACGAGGCCGAGCGTGCAACTGAGGGCGAGGCGGTGCCCATTGGTTCCACGGAGCCTATTGAGCTCTCGCGTGCCATCTACGCGGTTGAGCAGCGTCTTGAACAGGTCGCCCGTCAGGCGAATGTGACGATAAGTCATGAGACCAAGCCTGTGGTCATCGAAGGCGTGTCGCGCTTGATTGACGAGCTCATCTATAATCTGGCAAGCAACGCCATCCGCTACAATCGACCCGGCGGTACGGTTACGCTGCAGTGCGGCACCAACGACGAAGGCCATCCGTTCCTTGCGGTCGCCGACACGGGAATCGGTATCGCGCCTGAAGAACAGGGCAAGGTATTTGAGCGGTTCTATCGCGTGGACAAGAGTAGGTCCAAGGCACGCGGCGGAACCGGTCTGGGGCTTGCCATTGTCAAGCATGCGGCCCTGTATCATCACGCCACGCTCGATCTGTCGAGCGAGTTGGGCGTGGGAACCACCATTACGGTGACGTTTCCCATACAGCAGGACGAGCCATTCGCATAGCGATACAACATAGATATTGATGCAGACGCCGCATTTGACTTTCGGGTGCGGCGTTGTTGTGCAATTTTACGATTGCTTCCGACATTTTTACAGGAGAGCCTGTTTCTTATGTATAGAGTTTGGTCTCGGTAAAAAGATGCGATAACATACGGACAGTTTTGTCAATCCGAACTGGGGAAATGAAAGGCAAGCTGCATGACCCTTCTCGAACTGTTCCAGCTGCTGAAGAAGCACCTTCAGCTGGTCATCACCCTTCCGGTGGTCTGCGCGATCGCCATGGGCATCGTGTCCTTCGTTGCGATGGACAACACCTATACCGCGACGACGAGCATGTACATTCTCGCCAAGACCGACGATAGCGGTCAGATGAGCTACAACGATCTCTCGGCGAGTCAGATGCTTTCCAACGATATCGCCACGCTGCTGGATAGCGATAGCGTTAAGAGCGGCGCCGCCAAGGAACTGGGCCTCACCGATCTGGATGACTACAAGGTGTCTGTTTCCTCCGAGACCACCACGCGTGTCATTACGCTTTCGGTTACCGGCACCGATGCCAAGGAGACGGCTAAGGTCGCAAAGGCCATGGCCAGCTCGGTGAGTACGGTCGCTCAGAACGTCGGCGCTGCCCAGAGCATCAACGTTATCGACGAGGCTAAGACCCCCGAAGTCCCCAGCGGCCCCAAGCGTATGCTGTACGTTGCTGTCGCGTTCCTCGCGGGCATCTTTATCGCAGTTGCCTATGTCGTTTTGGCAGACATGCTCAATACCCGCATCCGCGGTGCCGAAGAGGCAGAAGAGCTCCTGGGCATTCCCGTTGTTGGCCGAATTCCGGCTATGAAAGGTGGTAAATAGGCATGGCTAAGGCAAAGAACACCGATAAGCTCGTTGTACAGAATGCCGCCAAGACCCTTCTGGCCAACATCCGCTTTGCGAGCGTGGACGACCCCATTCGCACTATTACCGTCACGTCCTCGATTCCCAACGAGGGCAAGTCTACGGTTTCCATCAACCTTGCCCAGGCTATCGCCACCAGCGGCAAGAGCGTCCTGCTGGTCGAGGCTGATATGCGTCGCAGGTCCCTTTCCGATATGCTCGGCGTTCGTTCGCGTGGCGGACTCTATGCGGTCCTTTCCGAGCAGATCTCCATTGACCAGGCAATTGTCGAGACGGGTCAGAAGAACTTCTACTTCCTCGATGCTGAGCCGCATATTCCCAATCCTGCCGACATCATCGTCTCTCACCGCTTTGCCAAGTTGGTAAAGGCACTGTCCGCCAAGTTCCAGTACGTCATCTTTGATGCTCCCCCGGTCGGCACCTTCATCGATGCTGCCGAGATTGCCAGCCTGACCGACGGTACGCTGTTCGTGGTGCGCGAGGACTTCACCAAGCGCGAGGAGGCGCTCAACGCCATCGGTCAGCTTAAGAAGTCCGAGAAGGTCAAGCTCATCGGTACCGTTATGAACTACTGCGAGACCGAGACCAGCGAGTACTACTACTCCTACTACACCAAGGACGGTAAGAAGGTGAAGAAGGGCTCCGACGATCAGGGGACTTCCAAAAAGGGCATCTTCACCAACCGAGCAAACGTTTAGTTGATTAAGGCTGACCTATGCGTGACATTCATTGCCATATCTTGCCGGGTGTAGACGACGGCGCCGCCGATCTCGATGAGAGCTTGGCGATGCTCGAGGCTGCCAAGCGGGCCGGTGTAACCAGAATCGTTTGCACTCCTCACTGCCGTGATCCCTATTTTGATTACGACAAGATGTGGGATGCCTTTGAGCTGCTGCGTGATAACGCTGACGGTTTTCCGCTCCAGATGGGCTTCGAGGTCAACCATCGAAAGCTCGTTGAGCTTGGTATCGATGCCGCGGAGCACTTGCATTTCGATGGGACCAACGAGTTTCTGCTCGAGCTTTCGACGCATGCCGATGCGTATGCGTTTAGAGAGTACGAGAACACGATTTACGATTTGCAGTGCCGTGGTTACCAGGTGATTATCGCTCATCCTGAGCGCTATCGTGCGGTTCAAAAGGATGTAAGCGTGGCGGAGCGCCTGGTCGATATGGGCTGCAAGCTGCAGGCTTCGGCGGACTTTATTGCCGGCGGTCGCTTTGGTCGCGAGAAAAAGCCGGCACAGCGCCTGTTCGATCAGAACCTGTACAGCTTCATCGCGAGCGATGCCCATAACGTGGGTCATTACGACTGCCTGGCGAAGGCTCGCGCGAAGTTTAGCGTGCGCGGAGCTCATTTTCGCTAATATCTGTCCCTAACGTTCGCATTGAATGAAAGGGCAGCCATGGATATCCAACTTAAGACGGGATGCTTTGATGACGCGGCGTTGGTGCGCCGCGTCGTTTTTATAGACGAGCAGGGCTACGAGAATGAGTTCGACGCTATCGACGAGGATCCAAACTGCATTCATGTGACGCTCTATGTAGACGGCGAGCTTGCCGGTTGCTCGCGCGTGTTTCCCGAGGAGCTTGAGCGCGTGGCTGACGCAGAGGCCCCGGTGTTGCCGGCATGCGACATGGACGAAGGCGTTGCGGCGGGGGAGACCTACATTATGGGGCGCGTCGCCGTGCTGCCGGCTATGCGTCGTCGCGGACTGGCGAGTGCGATCGTCGAGGCCAGTGCTTCGTGTGCACGCGATGCCGGCGCTAAGCTTATTAAGCTGCATGCGCAGGAATACGTGTTGCCGCTCTATGCAAAGGCGGGCTACACGCAAATTGCCCCGGTAGATTACGAAGACGAGGGCCAGCCCCATGTCTGGATGGCCAAGCGCGTAGATGGCAGATAGGGACGTTCCTTTTCTGCCGGCAGCTGGGGACACTCCTTGGCAATTGACGCATTGGAGCGCTCGGACATACAGTTTTTCGATTCCGTATGTATATATGCGCGCTATTGGGTTATAAAATCTAAGTCTAAACATAGCAGGTCTGCGATGCGGCTCGGGCAACCGGGCCGTTTTTGCGGACGGGGGTAGCGCGAAAGGACTGCACATGCGTCAATTTAAGACCGAGAGCAAAAAACTGCTCGACCTCATGATCAACTCCATCTACACCAATAAGGAAATCTTCCTGCGCGAGCTTATCTCTAACGCGAGCGACGCCGTCGACAAGCTCAACTTTAAGAGCCTGCAGGATCCGAGCGTCAAGATCAACCAGGGCGACCTGGCCATTCGCGTCTCCTTTGATAAAGACGCCCGCACCATTACCATCTCGGATAACGGCATTGGCATGACCGCCGAGGAGCTCGAGCGCAATCTGGGCACCATCGCCCATTCCGGCTCCGAGGAGTTTAAGACCGAGAACGCCGAGCAGCAGGGCTCCGATGTCGACATCATCGGCCAGTTTGGCGTGGGCTTCTACTCGGCTTTTATGGTCGCCAGCCATGTGAAGGTCGTCAGCCGCGCCTATGGCGAGGATGTCGCCCATGTGTGGGAATCCGACGGTCTTGAGGGCTACACCATCGAGGACGGCGAGCGCGCCGAGCACGGTACCGATGTCATCCTGACGCTGCGCGAGAACGAGAAGCTCGATGCCGACGGCGAGGCCGAGACCTACGATCGCTTCCTGACCGAGTGGGGTCTCAAGAGCCTGATTCAGCAGTACAGCAACTATGTGCGCTACCCGATTCAGATGATGGTGTCCAAAAGCCGCCAGAAACCCAAGCCCGAGGACGCCGGCGACGATTACAAGCCCGAGTACGAGGACTACCAGGAGCTTGAGACCGTCAATTCCATGACACCGATCTGGAAGAAGCGCAGCTCCGATGTCGAGCAGAAGGACTACGACGAGTTCTACAAGTCCACGTTCCACGACTTTGACGATCCTGCGCGCACCATCAGCTTCCATGCCGAGGGCACGCTCGAGTACGATGCCCTGCTGTTTGTGCCGGGCCGCGCGCCGTTCGATCTGTACAGCAAGGATTACGAGAAGGGTCTGGCACTCTACAGCTCCAACGTCCTGATCATGGAGAAGTGCGACGACCTGCTGCCCGACTACTACAACTTTGTCCGCGGCGTCGTGGATTCCGCCGATGTGTCGCTCAACATCTCGCGTGAGACGCTGCAGCAGAACCGTCAGCTCAAGGCCATCGCCAAGCGTGTCGAGAAGAAGATCACCGCTGACCTTGAGGATATGCGTGACAACGACCGCGAGGCCTACGAGAAGTTCTTTGAGAACTTTGGCCGCGGCCTTAAGTACGGCATCTACTCGAGCTATGGCATGAAGGCCGATGAGCTCGCCGATCTGTTGCTGTTCTGGTCTGCCAAGGAACAGAAGATGATTACCCTGGCCGAGTATGCCAAGGGCATGCCCGAGGATCAGAAGGCCATCTACTACGCCGCCGGCGATTCGCGCGAGCGCTTGGCCAAGATGCCCGTGGTAAAGGGCGTGCTCGACCGCGGCTATGACGTGCTGCTGCTGACGCAGGACGTGGATGAGTTCACGTTCCAAGCTATGCGTGAGTACGTTGCCGCCGATATGCCCAAGATCTACGAGGACGATGCTGCCCGCGAGGCTGCCGAGAAGGCCGTGGCCGATGGCGCCGAGCCCGAGGTTGAGGATCGTCACCTGGAGCTCAAGAACGTCGCAACCGGTGATCTTGACCTGGCGACCGAGGACGAGAAAAAGGAGGCCGAGGACGCCACCAAGGAGAACGAGGACCTCTTTAGCGCTATGAAGGAGGCACTCGGTGACAAGGTCGAGAAAGTTGCCGTCTCCGCACGCCTGACCGATGCCCCCGCTTGCATCACCACCGAGGGCCCGCTATCGCTCGAGATGGAGAAGGTGCTCCAGAAGGGACCCGAGGGCGCGCCCGACGGCATGCCCAAGAGCCAGCGCGTGCTCGAGCTCAACGCCAAGCACCCGGTCTTTGACAAGCTTGTCTCTGCCCAGAAGGCAGGCGACGCCGACAAGATCAAGCAGTACTCCGGTCTGCTCTATGACCAGGCCCTGCTGGTCGAGGGCATCCTCCCCGAGGACCCCGTTGCCTTCGCCGCAGCTGTATGTGAACTAATGTAATTGGTTCCGCCGTTCTAACGAACGGCGGACCGGTCGACGCTGCGCGGGCGCCAGAGCGACAACTTGTCATTCAAAGAGGACGGCATGA
>URIJ01000109.1 GCA_900547835.1 uncultured Collinsella sp. | reverse complement strand
ATGTTCCCAGCGTTTTGGCGTCTGCGCAAGCACGATAATCGCTCGCGTGTGTTCCGTGCGCCTTTCGAGGGCAAGGTGCTCGCGGTGGCGCTTTCGATTCCCGTGGTGGAGCTCGTGCTTTCGATTGTTGCTACGATTGTGCCGCTCAACAGCTCACCTGCCGAGATGGCAAAGTTGCCGATTCTCGCGGGCGTAGTGATTGGCCTGTTATTGGGCGAGGTTTCGCGCCTCATATCTCGCCGCGGCCGAAGCGTCGACAATCCCGGCGTTGGTGCACGGGGGTCAGGTTACTTTGCACCAAAACAGTAAGCGCCGCGAGTTACGCAGCGCTTGGTGCATCTTGGATTACTGTTCGCGGTGCTCGGGATCGGAAACGAGCTTAGGCGCAAAGTAGGGGACGTGGCCCAGGTAGGGGCAGCTGTCCGAACGCGCCTCGACGACACAGGGGACGTCATTGTAGGTAAGTGAGTCGCTCAGGTGGACGATGGCCTTGGCGACAGGGGCGACGAGTATTTTGAGCGGTGCGATAGGCGCCATGGCATCTCCTTTCATCGGTGAGACACAGCTTGTTTATCTAAACGATACAGTACGTTTAATCGGTGAGTCTAATCTTGCGGCAAAGAATCTGTCAACATCCTCACAGCATCTAGACAGGGGAGGCGGGCATGAGTTTCGCGTTCTATATCTACACCACGATTATCATGGGTGTGGCTCTGGTGACCAGTGCCGTGGCATTGGTGGTTTGGCTCATGACGCGCCGTCGCGACAGCCTGGTGGCCGCGGCGGGCTTTTTGCTCTACATGCTCGATATGTCGGTCATTTTTTTTGACGAGTACAATCGGCTCAAATACGACTACGCTGTTACCTTTAGCGAGCCGTTGCAGCACCCCTTGCTGCGCTGCGTGCTCGGTATTGCCATCTATGCCTGCGTGGTACTGTGGATGTTTGCGCGCTTGCGCAAAAGGCCTACGTCGCGCATGCTTGGACTTGCTATCGTGCCGTTTTCAATCTTGCAATTGGTGCTGGTGCCTCGCAGCGGTGCTGCCGGAGAGATGCAGCAGTATCTCTTTTGGCTCACGCGTGACCTGGGCAATGTAGGATGTCTTGCCTATGCCGCCTGGCATTACCGGTACAGAGCCACTCGTGTTGAGAAGCTGGACCTCGACCGCTCAAAGCTCTTTTGGAAGGTGGCACTCGTTCTTGCGTTTTGCGTAATCGCCGAGGACACCTACATGATCTTGTTCTGCCACCCCGACTCTCAAAACCCCGTCATCAGCCTCTTTTTGTGGTATCTGTCCGAGCGCAATATCTCCGAAAATGTGCTGCTCGTGGCATGCGCGGTCCAACTCTTTTGCCAGTTTAGCCATATCCTGCGCGTGTATGCCCGTCATCCGCGTGCCGATGAGGACGTGGCGGCCGAGAGCGCACGCTCTGGGGACGATCTAGCATCACGCGTTGTGATCTATGCCGATGCCCATAAGCTGTCGCGGCGCGAGCAGGAGGTGCTCACGCTGGTGCTGAAGGGCAACGACGCCCAAAACATCGCCAGCGAGTTGGTCATCAGCCCTGGCACGGTCAAGGCGCACTTGCATCGCATCTACGTTAAAAGCGGTGTCTCCAACCGAGATGACCTCATAGATGCCTTTTGGCGTTCCTAGTCCTATTCTTTCTTGCATGCGGGTCTTGCCGTGTGGGCGGGCACGCCGTTGGGCGTAATGACGCGGTAATAATCTCAGACAATAAACCTGCAGGTAAAGCGTGTAAACCTGCTTAAACTGACCGTTTGCGATCCCTGGCCTTGGCACGGATTTGCCCCTGTGTATCAATGGGTGTAGCGCGAAGCCGCGGACGTGGGACAGACGTCCGAGCACGGCTTGTAGGCACGCGCCGATGCGGGAGCGCTACGCTCCCAACCGAGTGCCCACGCGGGCGGCGCGTCCGCGTTGCAACCAAAGATGCCTGAGGAGGCTCACATGGACAAGGCTGATGTAGTTATCAAGAGCAACGCCGTCTTTACCGGCGATGGGCTCGAGCCGTTTAAGGGCGGCGTTGCCGTGCGCGGTGATAAGATTGTTGCCTGCGGTGACGATGCTCACCTGGCACCGTTTATCGGTCCCGATACCGAGGTGCGCGACTTTGGCGACCAGCTCGTCATGCCCGGCCTGATCGACTCGCACACGCATTTTGCCCAGGGCGCGTTTATGACCGACCCCGATTTTGCCGTCAACCTCATCGACTGCACCAGTTTTGAGATGGCGATGGAACGTGTCGTGGCGTTTGCGGCCGACCATCCCGATAACGAGTGGATTCTGGGCTGCCAGATTATCCAGTTCCAGTGGGATGTCCCCGAGATGCCCACAGCCGCGATGATCGATGAGTACATCTCGGACCGCCCGGTCTTTCTGCAGCAGGTTGACATGCATACCTTTAGTGCCAATACCTGCGCCATCAACAAGGTGGGAGTAACTTCGCAGACGCCCGATCCCGCAGGCGGCAAGATCCTTAAGGATGCCGAGGGCAATCTGACGGGCGTGTTTTCCAACAACGCCGGCGTCTTCTTTATGGACGAGGTCTACGACCCAGCGCCCGAGGTTGTTGACGCGTCGTTTACAAAAACCGCCCGGCGCGCCAATGCCCTGGGAATCACTACGGTCGGCATGGTCAATCCTACGTTTGTGAGCATGGAAAACCCGTATGCGGTGTTGGCAGGTCTTAATGCCAAGGGCGACTTGCCGCTGCGTGTGTTCCTGTACACCGACCTGTTCGAAAACGAGTCCTTGACGCTCGATCAAATCAAGGCCAAGTACAACTTCCCTGGCACGCAGGTCGAGTGGCACGGCTTTAAGCAGTTTCTTGATGGCGTGTGCTCCGACCACACCGCTTGGATGCTTGAACCCTATTCCAACGCGCCCGATACCTGCGGTGAGCCCGCGGAGGATCCAGAGCGCATCCGTGCCGCCATTGTCAGGGCGCAGGAATGGGGCGTTGACACGCGCGTCCATACGATCGGCGATCGCTCGGTGCGTTTTGTGCTTGATTGCTTTGAGGAGGGCGAGCGCTTGCATGGTAAGCGGGGTTGCCGCCACTCCATGGAGCACAACGAGACGGTTCAGCCCGAGGATCTGCCGCGCTACGCGGAGCTTGGTATATGCCCCGGCATGCAACCGTGGCACATGCTGCTCGATATGGCTGACCTTGCCAAGGACGATGCCGTGGGCCCCGAGCGTGCAGCGCTTTCGTGGCCCCTGCACAGCCTGCTTGCCAGCGGTGCCGTGGTGCACTTGGGCAGCGACTTCCCCGTTGTGGGCTTGGAGCCCATGGAGGAGGTGTACGGCGCAGCCTTTCGCATGCTCGAGGACGGTTCCAACCCAGAAGGGTGGTTCCCGCAGGAGCGCATCACCATGGCCGAGGCCCTGCGCGCCTACACCTACGGCAGCGCCTACGCCATGCATGCCGAGGATCGCATCGGTACGCTCGCGTGCGGCAAACAGGCAGATATCTGCGTGCTCGACCGCAACCTCTTTGACTGCGAACCGGCTGAGGTCCTCGAGGCCACGGCGTCTCTCACGATGATTGCCGGCAAGGTGGTCTACGAGGCCTAGCGGGGCTGCTGCATCGCCGGGCGGTGCCACAGCCCGTGCGTGCCGCCCATCCATCCATCCATTCATCCATTCATCAATCTCTCATGGAAAGGGGAGAACAATGGCAGAAGAAGCAACCGCCGCTGTTGAGGAGGAGCGTGAGCTTGCCTCGCAGCCGATTCCCGGCCTGGTGCGCAAGTACACCATCATCACCGGCCAGGGTATGCTCGCCCAGATTATCATGGTGGTCCTTGAGGGCCTCGTGATGGGTTGGGGCCTGGGTGCACACGGCCTGGCTTGCGTCTCGATCATCATGTCGGTCGAGTACATTAACCTGGCCTTTGGCAACCTATTTGGCACCGGCGTGCCCGCCGTGGTGGGCAACCTTTTGGGTGCCGGCGACATTAAGGGCGCCAGCAAGGCGTTTAGCCAGGGCTTTTGGCTTACCACGATTGTGAGTGTGCTGCTTGCTGTGGTGATGGCAGTGTTTACCGAGCCCATCTGCACATTCTTTGGCGCCACGCCCGACATCATGGCCGATACCGTTGCCGGCGTGCGCACCTTCGCCGTGCTGCTGCCGCTCACGGTCATTGGCCAGATGATCACCGCTGTGATGCGTGTGGACGAGAAGGTTCAGATCCAGGCCAACCTCATGACCGTTTCGGCCATCGTCGCCATCTGTTGGCTCGCGCTTTCCACGTTTGTGCTCAAGTTTGGCGTTATGGGCGCCGGCGTGTACTACGGGCTTTCCATCGGTATCTGGGCCATCGGTATCTTCTGGTTCATCGGGGGCAAAAAGTCCCAGCTCCAGATTAGCCTGGCCGACCTTAAGCTCGACCTCGCCATCTGCGGCCAGATCTTCAAGATCGGCTTCCCGTTCTTCCTGGTCCAGGGTGCGACCTTTATCTTTAATACCGTTGCCAACTCGCTTTTGGGTTCGCTCGGCGGCGACATGGGCTCGCTCTACATCGCAGCCTTTGGCGTGATCAACGGCTACATCCTCTACATTACCATGATGGTTGCCCAGTGCTTCTCCTACGGTCTGCAGCCCATCGCTGCCTTCAACGCCGGCGCAAAGGCTTGGGCACGCCTTAAGGAGACGCTCTCCTGCACGCTTAAGTACCAGGTTGTGACGCTGGCGCTGGTCACCGTCGCGCTCTGGCTTGCCGCCACCCCGGTGTGCGCCTTCTTTGCCGGCAGCGATCCTGCGCTCGTTGAGGTTGCCGCCAACGCCACGCGTACTGTCATCCTGGCTGTTGCCCTGGGCTATCTTGCCATGACCATGTCGATGTATTTCCAGGCGGTCGAGAAGGTGGGTGTCGCCACGTTTACGGGCCTGCTTCGCTATGTGATCTGCTCGGTGCCGCTTATGTACCTCCTCGGCAACATGATGGGTGTCGAGGGCGTGTGGATCGCCCTGGTGGTGGCCGATGCCATTACTGGCATCATCTCCATTGCGCTCGCCGCGCACGAGTCCAAGCGCCTTGCCACGCTCTAGGCTCGGACATGGCTGGCGTACGATAGTCGAACAAGTTAACTCGCCTGCAAGCCACCACAATGGGGACAGTCCCCATTGTGGCGGCTTTTGTTATTTAGAGTCTGAGATTTCGGCTCTATAAATAATGCTTTTGAACTTGAATGCTATAAGATTGTGGTAAATGCTACTATAAGATTATGGCAAATGATACTATACGATTATGGTAACAGCGTTATAAGGGGAGTTGATATGGCTGAGTTCATTAACAGGGATTTGCATGAGTTGCTCATTCGCATGGCAGGCTGGTTTCCTGTTGTGTCGTTGACAGGGCCTAGGCAGAGCGGTAAGTCTACGCTGGTTCGGCATGCTTTTCCCGACTATTCCTACGTCACGCTTGAGGACCCTCAAACGAGGCGCGCGGCCTTGGAGGATCCGGTGAGTTTTATCCGCAACCGAAAGGGCGGACTCATCATCGATGAGGCGCAATACGCGCCGGATTTGTTTTCAATGATCCAGGTTGTTTCGGATGAGCGGGGAGACGCCGGTCAATACATCCTTACAGGCTCGCAAAACTTTTTGATGATGAAAAGCATCGGGCAGTCTCTTGCCGGGCGAGTCGGGATCTTAAAATTGCTGCCATTATCGTTTCGAGAAGCGGAGAGGGGCCAGCAGGGGCAGCTGGAAGTGGATTTGTTCGCGCTCGAAGGGGGATACCCTCGCCTGCGTTCCGCCGGAATGCCGTCCTCGGTTTATTTCCCCAGCTATATCGATACCTATGTTGAGCGCGATGTTGTGGGCCTGCTTGATGTGCGCAATAAGGCGGAGTTTCATAAGTTTCTGTCCATAATTGCTCAGAGCGTCGGTGCCCTCATCAATATATCCTCGCTTTCTCGAGATACGGGCGTGAACGTATCGACCATTAAAAGCTGGTTGTCCATCCTGGAGCAGAGCTACCTGACGTTTTCGCTGCAGCCCTATTATGCAAATGCCAAGAAGCGTCTAACTAAAACGCCCAAGCTCTATTTTTACGACACGGGGCTGCTCTGCTACTTGCTCAAAATTGGATCACTGGAGCAACTATTGGAGAGCCCTTATCTGGGGGCCGTTTTCGAAAACCTCATCGTTTCCGAAACGGCGAAGAGCCATCTCAACGTGGGCGAGAATCCCGAGCTGTATTTCTATAGGGACGACAGCAAGCGTGAAATCGATTTGCTCGACTGTACAAACTCAGGGAGTCCCAAGGCTATCGAAATAAAATCATCCAGAACGTATCACGATAAGTACGCCCGTCACCTACAGACTGTATGCGATGAGATCGACATTGCAAAAGATGCGCGCTATGTTGTGGCCCGCGTGGACTCAACGTATGAGTCGAAAGACTGTAGTGTGGTTTCGGTGCGTGATTGGCTTTTACGATAACAAGCTCGGCGTATTAACGGCTGCCGCGAAGGGAACCGGCCCCCTTTTTGCGGCGGTTTTTGCCTATCTGGTGCGTCTTAGAGATCGCGCGAATTTTTGTGGTGTAAGAGGGAGGGCCGCGTCAGCGCCCCTTGCGCCTAAGGCTATTCCGCCACGCCGTGGCGGTCAAGGACCTCCCTTACGGCCTCGTGCGCGGCCAGCCTGACCGCCTCGAGCCTCTCGCCCTCGAGCGGTTCCGGTGCCGGAGCCGGGACAGACGCGCGGGCGGCCGACTCGGGCGAGGCGACCCGCTGGGCGGCCCACCTGCCCTCCTCGCCGGCGAGCACCGCGCACACGAGCCGCATCATGGACGCCTCGGAGGGGAATGACTGCACCGAGCGGTACCTCCTCTTGATCTCGCGGTTCGCGCGCTCCTGCACGTTGTTCGTCCTGATCTTCTGCCAGTGCTCGCGGGGGAAGGACATGAAGGCGAGCGCGTCCTCCCTCGCGCCCTCGAAGACGTTGTTAGCGTCAATATAATTTTCACCATTTCCACCAACGCATTTTCGCCAATCGCG
>URIJ01000108.1 GCA_900547835.1 uncultured Collinsella sp. | reverse complement strand
CGCAGCTGCCGGCCTATGTCCTGCGCCCCGAGAGCTATGACGACGTGGAGACCGTGGTGCGCCGCGTTCGCACCAAGCAGCCTGTCGCACTGATTTTTGTGGGCGTACGCACCGAAGTTGCCAAGCGCGTCTTGGACTTCTCTTACGGCTTTGCCTGCGGTCTGGGTGCCACGGTCAAGGAGGTGGGCGACCGCGTGTTCATGGTGCTGCCCGCCGGTTGCGAGGTCAAAGATTCCGATCTCAAGAAGCTTCGTGCCGACGGCTACCTTAAGTAAAGACAAGACGAGGAGATTCCCATCAACATCTACACTATCGTCCAGCTGGTCAATACGCTGTTCAACTTCTATTCCACGCTCATTGTCGTCTACTGCTTTATGACGTGGATTCCCATGAAGCAGGGTGGTTTGCTTCAGGATATTGCCGCGGTGCTTGATAGCGTGTGCGGTCCGTGGCTCAACCTGTTCCGTCGTTTCATCCCGCCGATGGGCGGTATCGATTTTTCGCCGGTCGTTGCGATTATTGCGTTGCAGTTGGTGCAGAGGCTGGTTCTGCAGCTTCTTATAGGTATACTCGTGTAGAACTGTCTTAGTAACTTACGTCGGGCGTGTAGCGCCGAGGCGATGAAAAAGGAGACTTGTTATGGCTATTACCCCTGCAGACATCCAGGCTCAGACTTTCTCTGAGGCCAAGCGTGGCTACGATCCTGCCGAGGTCGACGTCTTCTTGGAGACGCTGTCCTCTGAGGTTGACGCTATGCTCGCTAAGATCGTCGACCTTAAGGGTCGTCTGACTGCTACCGAGCAGCAGCTTGCCGATGCGCAGGCTCAGCTTGCCCAGGCTCAGGATGCCCCCGCCCAGGCCGTTCCTGCCGCCCCCGTGGCTGCTCCCGCCCCTGACTTCTCCGCTCAGGAGCGCCAGATTTCCGCTGCCCTGATCGCTGCCCAGCAGACCGCTGAGACCATCGTCAACGATGCCAACGAGAACGCTGAGCGTATCCGCAACGAGGCTGACGCCAAGGCCCGCGAGGTTATCCGCCAGGCTCTGACCGAAAAGCAGGCTGAGCTCGAGGAGATCGATCGTCTCAAGGCTTCTCGTGAGGAGTTCAAGGCCGAGTATCTCAAGCTCATCCAGCACTTCATGGACGATGCCCAGAATTCCTTCCCGGCCGATCTGATGGCTTCCACGCCGGTCGGTTCTGCCGCTTCTCCTGCAGTGACTGTTCCCGCCGAGCCGCTGCCCGTCGCTGACCCGGTTGTCCCCGTGGCCGATCCCTTCGCCCCGATCGACAACTTCGCTGCCGACGACCTGGACTAACATTCGGCCTACAATTTAGTGCCTAGAAAGGACCCGCAGCTTGCGGGTCCTTTTTTATGACTGTACCGGGGCGCGCAACATAAAAAACCGAGCCCTGCACATAATGGCGCAGAACTCGGCGAACGGGTGAGCGGTCAAAGGTAGATTTTAAGGCATGTCCCAAAGATCTACTTGAGGAGGAAGTCGGGGAGTGGAATGGTGCGGGCCTCGCGGTGCTCGGGATCGGCGATGTGGTCGGCAGGATAGCCGCAAACGAGCATGTGATAGGGATAGATGCCCTCGGGCAGGTTGAACTGCTCACAGGCCACCTCGGGCTTAAAATGGCACACCCAGCACGTTCCCAGGCCCTGCTCGGTGGCCTCCATCATCATCTGATCGCAGACGATCGAAGTATCGATGGCACTCGAGTTCATCTGATCATACGGGCGCACCCAGGCATCATCGGTAACGCTGCAAATAAGGAAGATAAGCGGAGCGCCAAAGATAGACCCATCACGAGCAAAGCGCGGCTGACAAGCAGCAGCCTTTTCCAACAACTCCGGAGTATCAAGCACCATCACACGGCTTGGATGATTATTGCAAGCAGAAGGAGCAATACGCCCAGCCTCAACAATGGCATCCACCACAGCCTGCTCAACAGAACGATCCTCAAACAAACGACAAGAATACCGACCACGAGCCAGATCCAAATAAGACATACAAGCCCTCCTAAAATTAAAAATCAAACAAACCCAAAGTAACCCAAACAATACCCAAAGCAGCAATCAGCCAAACGCTCATCAAGGGCCAAAGTGTCCGAACGGATACCAAAGGTCCCTTCAGCCAAACCCCCGTCGCGCTAAATCTATCAGCCAAAGTTCCCAATGGTGGTACGTAAGGCGAAGGGCCGGCCACGGTTTACTTTCGAACGACTCTGCAAAGCAGCCGGAGTGAGAAAGCAAACCGTGGCCGGCCCTTCGCCGCCGGGACACGTACCCCCAATTAACTGTTCTTCATGACAATCGAATCCACAACATCGGCCACATTCTCGCAGCAGTCGGCGCAGTACTCCAGGAAGGCGTAGACGTCACGCCAAGCGATGACCTCGAGCGGATCCTTGCCGTTAACGTGCAGGTTGCGCATGGCGTTGATATAGAGCTCGTCGGCCTCGGACTCGATGGTGTTGATCTGGATGACCAGCTCGCGCAGCGTTTTGGACTTGCGGTAGTTGGGAAGCTCGACCATCAGGTCTTTCATGGCGCGGCAGGCGTCAGTCACCTTGTGGGCGATGACGATGGCGTCGGGATGGATGCTCTGAATGTTGGTGAAGTAGACGCGCTGCACGACGCCCTCAATACGGTCGAGCACGGTGTCGAGCGCGCAGCTCATCAGATCCAGATCCTCGCGCTCGAGCGGGGTGATAAAGGCGGTGAGCAGGGCGTCTTCGAGCTCGTGGTGCTTCTTGTCTGCCGCATGCTCAATCGCATGCATCTTATTGAGCATGTCGTGAATCTGCGCGGGATCGAAGTTCTCAAAAATCTTGGTGAGCAGCTCTGCGGCCTGGACGGCGAGGTCGGCGCAAGCGACGTAGTTGTCAAAGTAGAACGAATCGGGTTTCTTTGCCATGGGTGGGTCCTTTCGAGGCGAAGACGGGTGGGCGAAGTGTTGCGGTCCGGATGGACGTTCGGTTTGATTAGAGGAACATCATGAACAGCTTGGCCATGACAAAGCTGATGAGTCCGCAGGCGGGGAAGGTGAAGAACCAGGTGAACATCATGTCCTTGACCACGCCGAAGTTGATGGCCGAAAGGCGCTTGACGGCACCGACGCCCATGATGGCGCAGGTCTTGATGTGTGTGGAGGACACGGGGATGCCGGTAAGGGTGGCAAGCAGCAGGTTCGCGGCGCCCGCGAGGTCGGCGGAGAAGCCCTGATACTTCTCGAGCTTAACCATGCTCTGGCCGACGGACTTGATGATGCGCTCGCCGCCCACGCTGGTGCCGATGCCCATGGTGGCCGAGCACAGCAGCATGATCCAGATGGGGATGCCGGCGTCGCCGACGCCGGTCTGGCCGTTGGCAAAGGCGACACCTAAAAAGAGCACGCCGATGAACTTCTGTCCATCCTGCGCGCCGTGCATAAAGCTCATGGCCGCAGCGCTCGCGATCTGAGCGTATTTAAAGAAGACATTGGCACGTCGCCTGTTGGCGGCGGCGAAAAGAATCGAGACGAGTTTGCACAGGACCCAGCCCATGACAAAGCCCAGGCCGATGGAGAGCGCCAGGCCGTAGATGACCTTCATCCACTCGTGGACGTTGACGCTGCTCGCGCCGCCGAGGGCGATAGCGGCACCGGTCAGGCCGGCGATAAGGCTGTGGCTTTGCGAGGTGGGGATGCCAAAACGCGACGCTGTGGCGCCGTAGACGACGATGGAGAACAGCGCCGCGCACAGACAGGCGAGCGCCATGGTGCTGTTTCCGCCAAAGTCGACGATATGTGAGATGGTGTTGGCGACGCTCGCGTTAAAGTGCGTCATGATGAGCACGCCGAGGAAGTTGAATGCGGCGCTCATGAGAATGGCGGCGCGGGCGGGCATGCAACGCGTAGTGACGCAGGTCGCGATGGCGTTGGGCGCGTCGGTCCATCCATTGACGAAGATGGCGCCGAGCGCGAGGATCACGGTGACGGCAAGGACTGGGTTCGACACAATTTGGCCGAGGAAGGTTGAGAACGTTACGTCCATATATGGGCTTTCTCGAAGTTTGCAGACACGTTACAAAAACATGATAAATCGTATCACCTCCTGCGGGTTTCTTTACCGAGTTCTGATGGGAGAAGTGAATTTTTTGGCACTAAAATTGAATATTAGCCCTGTTGACCGCGGGTATTCTTTTTGCTAACACATCGTGCGGACGTGCGCATGCGGTCCGACACGCCAAAACCACAGCCTGTTCGCTTTACAACATACAAACATGCGTTCGATAATAGGGGCATGGAATATCGACAGACAGATGGCAAAACTCGGCGCGTGCACAAGCAGTATGTGGACGTCGTGGCTCGCATCCTCGCGGGCGGACAGGTCGTGCCGGTCACCGTCTGCTGGGTCGACGGTCGTTGCTTTACGATTGACGAAATTATCTCGACCACCGGGTTTGGCCTGATGGTCCACGGCATCCGTACGGCGACTTATAAGGTTCGTTTTGGTGGACATGCGACCGAACTGTATCTGGAAGAACAGGCACGCGAGCGACCGGATGGCTCGCAGACTCATCTGATGCGTTGGTGGGTGTGGGCGTTCGACCGAACACTCGAGAGCGAGCGTCGCAGGTAAGAACGCATGGCGTTCGGGTACAATGGCAGGAAACTTGTCAGCTACGGCGCCGTCGCGGTGCTTTTGAAAGGACGAAGTATGAACGATATTCAGGGCTATCAGAACGGCCCCATCGAGACCGGCGCAAGCCGTGCCAAGGAGATGTCGCCGCGTGCGTATAATCTTGCCATGTCTGCCCTCATCTTCTTGGGCTTTTGTGCCATGGGCGTCGGTGCTTACTTTACGAGCACCATGTCGTTTGCGCGCATGATGATGAGCGGGGCTGCCCTACCGCTGGTTTTTGGCTCGTTTATTTTGACCATCGTCGGCATGGTCATGATGTCGGCCGCCGCCAGCAAGCAGTCCGTGGGCCTGTCCCTTGTGGGCTACGTAATCTTTGCGAGCACCTTTGGCCTGACCGCGTCGTTTGGCCTTGCCAACTACGACCTGCCCACCATCAACACTGCCTTTATCGCCACGGCCGCCATCACCTTTGTCTTTGGCGCCTTGGGCGTGACGTTCCCCAAGTTTTTCCAGCGCGTATATGGCATCGGTTTTGGCATTCTGCTCGCTACTATTCTGGTTGAGATCGTGCTGATGTTCATGGGCGTCTCACAGACCATCACCGATCTGATCGTGATCGTGGTGTTCGCCGGCTTTATTGGCTACGACACCTATGTTGCCACGACGGTGCCGCCTACGCTGCCCAACGCCGTGCTCATGGCCTCTAACCTGTTCGTGGATATTATCAACGTGTTCCTGCGCATTCTGAACATCCTCGGCCGTCGCGACTAGTGGCGAATTGCGGCGGTGCTTGCCGTACGTGCAAATCGATGCGAAAGGCGGTCCTTCGGGGCCGTCTTTTTTGTACGCGGCGGGGTATCATGGATGGGAAAAGCCGATAGCGGCAGAGACCGAGAAAGGTGACCACTTATGGCAGACGTCGACAACAGGAACCGTAACCGCAGGTCTAACCGAGCGGGTCAGCCCAATCCCAAGCGCGAGGCGCGTGCCAAGGCCGCCGAGCGTCACGTGGCAACTGTGTCCGAAGCGTGCGCCAAGGATATCGAGCGTTCGCTTGCCGGCGTGTGCGAGTTCGATGGTATGCCTGCCGGTTTTGTCGCGGCGATGAAGGCCAAGGTTCAGAGTGCTGTGGCCGCCGAAGAACAGGTTGCCGAGGACGTCGAGGGCGCGGAGGCTGCCGAGACCGAGACGGCGCCCGAGACCGAGGCAGCGCCTGAGCCTGCCGAGGAAATCGCCGAAGCTGAGTCCGCGCCTGCTGAGGAGCCCGCTCCGGTTCTGCCTGAGGTCACCGTGCTCGATGCCTCCGCCACGCAGGCCATCCTGGACAACGGTCGTGGCTATGCGCAGTTCTGCGACATGGCCGTGCTCGCCTTTGCCTCGTTCACCAACCCGGGCGGTGGCTACATCCAGGGCTATCTGGGCCAGGAGGCCACGCTGTGCGCCGATTCGTATCTGTACAACGTTCTCGATAAGCAGCGCAAATGGTACGGCGAGAACCGTCGCCGCAACATCAACTGCGAGCTTTACCGCAACCGTGCGCTGGTGGTGCCTGCGGTGCGCTTCGACCGCAACCACGTGCATGCATACGCCGACGTGATCGTGGCCGCCGCGCCCAACGTTAAGCGCGCCCGCCAGGAGTATCGCGTGAGCGACGATGCTCTGCTGGACGCCCTGCGCGACCGCATTCGCTTTGTGCTTGCCATCTGCGACGAGCTGGGTCGCGAGAAGCTCGTACTGGGCGCTTGGGGCTGCGACAACAACGGCTTTGACGCCGAGGCCGTGGCCGAGCTCTTCCGCAAGGAGCTCGCGTCGGGCGACTTTAAGGTCAAGCAAGTCTTCTTTGCCGTGCCTTCTACGCGCTGGGATGAGGATTTTGCCAAGTTCGAGCACGTGCTGGCAAACTTCCCCGAGCGCAACGAGGAGTCCTATGCCCAGGTTGCCGCTCGCGCTGCGGCAGCTCGCGCCGCCGAGCAGACCCAGGCTGCTACCGAGGATGATGAGGACGAGGACGATTGGCGCAAGTACCTGTAATTGGTACGTGCTGACAGATGGGTCGAGCCGGCGGGAGAGGCTGCTTCCGTCGGCTTTTTACTGAGCGAGGGGCTTACGATGAAAAACGTTCTATGCTTTGGCGACAGCAACACCTATGGTTACGATCCGGCGGGCATGCGCGACGGCACCGCGGTGCGCTATGCGCAGGATGTGCGCTGGTGCGGCGTGGCCCAACGTGACTTAGGCGAGGGCTGGCATGTAATTGAAGAAGGCCTCAACGGCCGCACGACGGTACGCGACGACATGTGCCATCTGGACACCAATCTTAACGGCATCCGCGCACTTCCGATGCTGCTCGAGGCCCATAAGCCGCTGGACGCCATTGTGATCATGCTGGGCACCAACGACTGTAAGACGGTCTTTAACGTGACAGCTTCCGATATCGCCCGTGGCGCCATGGCG
>URIJ01000107.1 GCA_900547835.1 uncultured Collinsella sp. | reverse complement strand
CGAGGTACCAACCTGCCCGTTCAACTCCTCTTGGGTCAGGTTCAGCCCAAGCTCTTTGGCAAACGCAGCGGTCTCCCCTAGGTAGTAATACTCGGTATCGACGATGACGCCGTCCATGTCAAAGATAACGGCGTCGAACGGAAATGCGGGCACGGCACCCTCCCTAACAAAAAGGCGCCCGCAAGCGGACGCCCGAACCATGCACTATCGGCGATTCTAACCCAGCAGCTTGTCGAGTGCCACCGCGATGCCGTCTTCGTTGTTATTGGCGGTCACCATCTGAGCCACGGCCTTGACCTCATCGACGGCGTTGCCCATGGCAACGCCCGTACCCGCCCACTCGATCATGGACTTGTCATTCTGGCCGTCGCCAAACGAAACGACCTCGCTGGCATCGATGCCAAGCTTGGGCAGAGCGCCCTGAAGCGCACGTGCCTTATCGATACCAGGCGCCGTAAACTCAAAGTACCAATCTGCCGTGAACATGCCCGAAAGCGTCTCGGTAAAGGGCGCGTACATCTCCTCGTGATGTGCCTGCAGATAGGCCGGATCGCCCGCGGTGAGCAGCTTGTCCACCGGATAGGCATCCGCGACCTCATGAAGGCTCTCGACCTCGCGAATCTTAAGATCGCACGCATCGCGCTCATACTTGACGATGTTCTTCTGCGAACCGTCCGGCAACGTAATCATGCAGCGGTATGAGTCCTCGACGTGCAAATCGCGACCGAGCGAGATCACGGGGATAACGTCAAAGTTGCGTAGGTGGTCGAGCAGGCGGTGCAGCTCGTCAGCCGGCATAGCCTGGTCAAACAGGACCTCGTCGGTCTGGGCATCGACCACATGCGCGCCATTAAAAGCCACCAGCAGACCATCGTGATTCTGAAGGTCGAGCTCCTGCGCTAGGGCATGAAGGCCCCACGCGGGACGGCCCGAAGCCAGGATGAGCTTGATGCCCGACTCCTGCGCCGCGAGCAGCTTCTCGCGCGTGCGCGGGCTGATTACCTTCTGATCGTTGGTGAGCGTACCGTCGATATCCATTGCGATGGCTTTGATTGCCATATATGCCTCCCTGTCATTAAGCAACCTTGTCTGAGTCATCATACAGAATGCCCGCCACGCCTCTGTTTGCAACGGGTAAAAAGCTATATTGTCCCGAACATGAACGGCATGCAGTCGTTGAGCTCAATCGCTCAGGTCAAATACGTCTGCTAGCGACTCTCATCCGTCGGTGCGCCCTCGACGATTACGATTCCCGCCGAGGCACCCAGCGCGCTGGCGCCGACCTCGATAAACGCACGATTCTCCTCATAGGCATGAATGCCGCCCGCTGCCTTATTCATCCAGACAGCAAAGGGCCCGCATCCCAACGGATTCGGGCCCCTTTCTGCTTAACGCTTAATCAGCGGCAAAGACTACTTGCGGTGAGCGCGGTAGAACTCGATGAGCGCCTGGGTCGAAGCGTCCTGCTCGGCCTTGGCGGCGTCGTCGTGGAAGGCAGGGGTGATCTGCTTGGCAAGCTGCTTGCCCAGCTCGACGCCCCACTGGTCGTAGGAGTCGATGCCCCAGACCGTGCCCTCGACAAACGTAATGTGCTCGTACAGGGCGATGAGCTCGCCGAGCGCGAACGGGGTCAACGTGTCGCCGAAGATCGAGGTCGTCGGGCGGTTGCCCTCAAAGCAGCGGGCCGGGACGATCTGCTCGGGCGTGCCCTCGGCGCGCACCTCGTCGGCCGTCTTGCCAAAGGCGAGTGCCTTGGTCTGGGCCAGGAAGTTGCCCAGGAACAGCTCGTGCACGTCCTGACCGCTGTCGGTCGCAGGGTTGGCAGTGTTGGCGAAAGCGATAAAGTCGGCCGGAACCACCACAGTGCCCTGGTGCAGCAGCTGGTAGAAGGCGTGCTGGCCGTTGGTGCCGGGCTCGCCCCAGAAGATCTCACCGGTATCGGAGGTCACGGCGCTGCCGTCCCAGCGGACGTGCTTGCCGTTGGACTCCATGGTGAGCTGCTGCAGGTAAGCCGGGAAACGGTGCAGGTACTGGCAATACGGCAGCACGGCATGGCTCTTGGAGCCGAAGAAGTTGACGTACCAGACGTTGAGCAGACCCATCAGCGCAACGGCGTTGTTCTCGAGCGGCGTGTTGCAGAAGTACTCGTCGATGGCGTGGAACCCCTCGAGGAACTGCTGGAAGCGCTCGGGACCGAGCACGACGATTAGCGACAGACCCACGGCAGAATCGACGGAGTAGCGGCCGCCGACCCAGTTCCAGAAACCGAAGGCGTTGGCGGGGTCGATACCGAAGGCCTCGACCTTCTCGAGTGCGGTGGAGACGGCGACGAAGTGCTTTGCCACGGCCTCGGCGTTCTGCTCATCGGAGCCGTCGATGGCGCCCTGAGCCTTGAGCTGCTCGAGCATCCAGGTCTTGACCTCGCGGGCATTGGTGAGGGTCTCGAGCGTGGTGAAGGTCTTGGAGACGATGATCACGAGCGTGGTCTCGGGGTCCAGGCCCTTGAGCTTCTCGGCCTGATCGTTGGGATCGATGTTGGAGATGTAGCGGCAGTCGATACCGGCGTCGGCATAGGGACGCAGGGCCTCGTAGGCCATGACCGGGCCCAGATCGGAGCCGCCGATGCCGATGGACACCAGGTGCTCGATCTTCTTGCCGGTAACGCCCTTCCACTCACCGGAGCGCACGCGCTCGGCGAAGGCATACATGCGATCGAGGACCTCGTGCACGTCGGCGACGACGTCCTGGCCGTCGACGATGAGCTGGCCCTTCTCGCTTGCCGGGCGGCGCAGCGCGGTGTGCAGGACAGCGCGGTCCTCGGTGGTGTTGATGTGCTCGCCAGAGAACATGGCGTCGCGGCGCTCCTCGAGCTTCACCTCGCGAGCAAGATCGCACAGCAGCTTGACGGTCTCATCGGTCACCAGGTTCTTGGACAGGTCGAAGTGAAGGTCGCCGGCGTCAAAGCTCAGCTTGTTCACGCGGTCGGCGTCAGCAGCGAACCAGGCCTTGAGGTCGATGCCCTCGGCCTCGAGCTTCTCCTGATGGGCCTCGAGCGCCTTCCAAGCGGCGGTCGACGTAGCGTCGATAGGTGCGGCAACAGTTGCCATAAAGTCCTCCTCAACATACGGGCGCATACCTCCATGCGCCCGGATAATCAGATGACCCTATTCTAGCGCAGGTCAAGACCGTAATCAGCGAGCGTTGCCAATCTGCCCACAGACGGCGACCGACCAAAAAGGGACAGGTTTATTTTGGCAGGTCAAACGCTTTACCAATCAAAAATAACCTATCCCTTTATGCCAAATATTAGGCCGCAGCGCAGACGCTACCGAGCAACTCACGCAGAGGAGACCCGATGCCCTCCAGCAGTTCGGGCGCGATGATGGCACAAACGGGAACCTCGCCGGCCCCCACGACGGCAGGCACCTTGCCCTCCGAGACGATACATCCATAAGGGACAAAACCGTCTTCGCCGACATCGAGCGCCGCCATGCGACGGGCGAGCTCGCGCGCAAAGCCGGCAGTATCGGCATCGCCAATCGCCAAGACAAAGTCCACGCCTTCGTCGGTCGCCAGGGCCACGGCTTCGTCGATCAGCTCGTCTCCTCCGTCGCCTTCAACCGAGCCGCAGCGGAAAAGCACGCGCTCGAGCAGGGCGCGATCGAGCGAGCCCAGCGCCGCCGAAACGAGCTCATCACGCGTGTGCTTGTCGCCTCCCAGCACGACCAGTGCCTTGGTGCCGCCATAGTGGGCAACCAATCGCCCGCACCAGCGAGCCACATCCCCATCCGCAACCAAGCGCGTCGGCATACCAAACCCATAATTGACCATCTTTCCCACAACCCTTCCGTGCGCATAGGCGGTATCAATCGTTAGGCTCATGCTACGAAGCGAGCTTTTCCGAGCTGTTTCGCGCTCTTTAGGGCTGCGTTAAAAACCCGATGCAACCGCACGACCATACCTGCCAAATAGGGACAGGTTTTGACGGTGTCCGGTCGAGCAGGTATTATCGAACAGGTATTCGATAAGAACATGTGTTTGATGGGAGGCTCGGATGGAGCACGAGCAGCACACCTACATCTGCATCGACCTCAAGACGTTTTATGCCAGCGTCGAGTGCGTCGATCGTGGGCTCGATCCGCTCACCACCAACCTGGTCGTTGCCGACGAATCGCGCGGACGCACGACCATCTGTCTCGCTATCACGCAGACCATGAAGGACCTCGGGATACACAACCGCTGCCGTCTATTCGAGATTCCCGACGGCATCGACTACATCAAAGCAGTGCCGCGCATGCAACACTACATGGAGGTGTCGGCGCAAATCTACGGCGTCTATCTGGAATACGTCAGCCCCCAGGACGTGCACGTCTACTCCATCGATGAGTGTTTTATCGACGTAACGCCCTATCTGGACCTCTATCACACCGATGCGGAAGGGTTCGCCTGCACGCTGCGCGACGAGGTCTTGGCGCGCAGCGGCATCACGGCGACGGTCGGCATCGGCCCCAACCTATTCCAGGCCAAGGTAGCGCTCGACATTACCGCCAAACACGTACCCAGCCGCATCGGTATACTCGACGACGAGACCTTTCGCAAGGATATCTGGTCCCATCGCCCCATCACCGATATCTGGGGCATCGGCCCCGGCGTGGCAGCACGACTCGAAAAATACGGCGTCTTCGATCTGATGGGTGTCGCCGCGCTCGACGAAAACCTGCTCTACGACGAGCTCGGCGTCAATGCCGAGTATCTCATCGACCACGCCTTCGGGCGCGAGCCGACAACCATCGCCGATATCCAAGCCTATCGCCCGCAAGCGACCTCGACCACCACAGGACAGGTGCTCTCGAAGGGCTATGCCTACGAGCAGGCCTACACCGTCTTGCGCGAGATGGTCGACAACGCCGTGTTGGATCTAGTCGATAAGCACGTGGTCTGCGACAGCATCTCGCTCTTTGTGGGCTACGCGAGCGAGCGCGCCGACATACGCAGGCTTGATGCCAGCGGTACTGCACAATATGTGGACGGATGCGGACACCTGCGCTCGAGTACGTCGAGCATCGAACCCACCGCAACCGCCGGCCCCGAGCTCGCGCCCCGTGCTCCCAAGCCCGTCCAGCGCGATGACGAACGGCGCCGCCTGGTGCGCGAAGCGCAGGCAATCGATGGCATCTTTGTGGGAGAGCATGGTGGCAAACCGCGTGGTGGCTATGCCGCGCTCTTTGCGCACTCCAACGCCTCGCGCAAGCTGCCCGAGCGTACCAATTCGTTTAAGAAGATCATGGGCTATTTCGATGAGCTCTGGGCGCAGACTGTCGATCCCAAACGACCGGTCAAGCGCATCAACCTGGGCTTTAGCAATCTTGTGCCCGAGGAATTTGCCACCATCGATCTGTTCAGCGATATCGAGGCCGATGAGCGCGAGCGCGACCTGGCGCGCGCCGTCCTGGCCGTGAAAGGCAAGTACGGCAAGAACGCGCTCGTCAAGGGATTAAGCTTTACCGCCGGCGCCACCGCGCGCGAGCGCAACGATCAAGTTGGAGGACACCGTGCCTAAACCCAAACAACAGCCCATGCGCCCGCCGACCGCCTTCGAGCGCCTGGCGGACCCCGAGGGCAGACGCCGCGCAGCCGACCCCAACCTCACTGCCAACGGTGCCGTGCGCGCCAACCGCGCCGCACAGTTTATGCCCTTTGCCGCCCTCACGGGATACTACGAACTCGTGCGCAAGCAGGAAATCACCGTCGAGCCAAAACGTGAGCTCACGGAAGAAAAAGCCCTCGTACTTTCTAAAAAGCTCGAGGGTCTCAAACGTGGCGACTTGGTTCGTGTCACCTATTACGATACATACGGCTATCGCAGCCGCACCGGCATCCTCGACGAGGCGCTCCCCGCCTTCAAGCTCCTCAAGCTCCGAGACATCGCCATCGACTTCGACGACATCCAAGACATCGAACTGCGCGGACGAGCCTAGCCAAGGAAGCGCATCCAGAGCGACGCTTACAGCGTCATGACGTAGTAACCCGCATCTCTCACGGCAGTCTCAAGGACACCGCGATTGATCGGCCGCTTGGAGCGCACACGCGCTGTGTGGTCCGCGTACGTTACCGTAGCCCACACACCATCCAGCGCATTGAGGGCATTGGCCACGTTCTGAGCGCAGCCGTCGCAACTCATGCCGCCGATGAGCAGCTCATCGCTATAGGGATAGTGTGACGCATCGGTATCCACCACAACAACCTTTTTGGCCTTCTTGCCGCTCGCACCATCGCTGCAGCAACTCTTCCCGTGTGTCGAAGCGGCAATGCGACGCAACCCAAAAAACATGCCGACGGCAATGACGGCCAGCACGATGAGATTCGCAGGGTTGAGCAAGTCACTCATGCGTTCCCCTTTCAAGTAGCACTATCTAGATACCCCCCATGGGGTGTCCCCATCTTAACCCAAAATCATGTCCGTTCGGTCAATAGTTTCCCTATTCAAACTTTTTAGTTGACCAAGGCTTACTTTCGTGTATAAGTTTTCCTAGGCTAACAAGTGAGGGCTCGAAAGGGGCAACGTGACTCGAACCATTGACATCCCAACATACCAAACGGCTGTCGTGCGCAACTGCTCCCCTACGCTCGCAGGTATCAAGCCGGCTTCACTCTTTACCTATCCCGGCGTTTACGCCAACCAAAACGGAAAACCCGGCGCCGCCCATATCGAAGAGCGACGCTCTCGCCTGCTCGCCGTCATAGCCCAATGCAACCGCGAGCTTCAGCCACTCGGGATCCATGTGAGCGTTTTGGTCTGGCGCCCCTGCGGAGCGCTCATCTATGTGTACCGCCCTGCGGACCTTATGCGATACCTCTCCGACCCCCGCGCCATGACGGCGCTTGTCACCGAAGGTTACGATGTCCACAACCTGCCCGCATCCTTGGTGCATCTCGCCGCGCGCATCACGCTGGCAAGCAGCAATGCCGCAGAAAGTGCCTATGACGGCAGCGTCTGCGCACTCGCGCGAAATAGGCACTGCGATACGGGCTGCACGTGCGAGTTCCCCCACGAAATTGGCTATTTTTTGGGCTATCCCTACGAAGATGTCCATCAGTTTATCGTCCAGCACGGCGAAAACTATAAGGTCTTTGGCGCATGGAAGGTATACACAAACGTTGAGCAGGCGCTCACGACCTTCGATTCCTATCGCGCATGCACGCAATACCTTACCTACATCTATCAACAGGGCT